>JAFGIE010000065.1 GCA_016929775.1 Anaerolineae bacterium | reverse complement strand
CCTGCTTTGTGCTCCGCGCAGAACAGACATCCGATGTCTCGGAGACATCGGATGTCTCTGCTGCACAGAGCAAGGTGGGGATCGCGCCGGCAAAGAAAGGAGCACCTCTCGCTTCTTGCGCTGTGCCGGGATCTGCGTCAGGCGTCCCCGCCGGAGGAAGGTCTGGAGCACTTGGGCGTCCCATGCCGCTGCGGGCGGTTCGGGCCCTGCTTTGTGCTCTTGGGCTTGCACGCGAACGCGCGCATGCCGCGCAGGAACCTGCCGTTCGCCACGTGGACGATCCCAACAGCGACGTGCCGGGGCATGTGGTCGGGGTCCATGAGGCTGAGGTTCTTCAGCGGCGTGCTCAACGCGCCTGCCATAGCCATCCTGAAGGCTGGATCGCCGTCGTCCACGCCGCCCAACGCGCCGCGGATCGCCTTCTCGATGCGCTTGACGATCTGCCGCACGATCAAGCTGTCCTGCATGTCCTGGAAGGAGCATGCCAGCGTGTACGCGCCCTTGCGCCACGGCTTGACCGGCGCGATCTCGCCGCCGAGCAGCGACTCAAAGTCTGCCTGCGTGACCTTGCCCGTCGGATTGCGGTACCAGGTCGAGACGTCGCGCCTCTCGGGCTGGACCGGCGACCCACGGACCTTCACGTCCGCCTGCAAGCGGAGATCACGGCTGGATGCGCCGATCGAGAAGGTGTAGATGCCGCCCGGCACGACCCAGTCGCCCGCTTTCACGTCATAGAACGCGAACGACCGGGCGTCGAGCGTGAAATGCACGCGCGCCGATTCCCCAGCCTCGAGGTACAGCTTGGCGAATCCCTTGAGTTCCTTGTCGGGCCGATGAACAGCCTGTCCCACGTCGCCGACGTAGACCTGCACCACTTCTGCGCCCGCCACGCCGCCCGTGTTCTCGACGGTGAGCGAGAGCCCCAGCTCGTAGGGCGCCTCGAGGTCCGCATCCGAGATCGCCAGGTCGCTGTACGCAAAGGTCGTGTACGAAAGGCCGTGCCCGAACGGATAGAGCACGTCCTTTCGCGCCTTGTCATAGTACCTGTACCCGACATAGATCCCTTCCCGGTACTGCGCCTGCTTGCCGCCGGTCTCGTAGAACCCGGCGGACGGCACATCGGCGTAGGAAACGGGGTAGCTTTCCGCCAGTTTCCCGCTGGGGTTGACGGCGCCGACCAAGAGCTCGGCTGCCGCCAGCCCACCTGCTTGGCCGGAGAGGTACGTGTTGAGCACTGCCTTGACCTTGGATATCCAGGGCATCTCGACCGGCGCGCCGCCGACCAGGACGACAACCGTGTCCGGGTTGGCCTCGGCAACCCTGGCGATCAGCGCGTTGTGACTGTCCGGCATCGCCAGCGTGGTGCGATCGTACCCCTCGGATTCGTACGCTTGGGGCAGCCCTGCAAAGATGACGGCGACGTCGCTCTCCCTCGCCCCGGCGGCAGCCTCTGCCCGCATCCTCTCATCGCCGGGGCCCACGAGCGGGTAGCCGCTCAAGTAGGCATAGCGCAAGCCCAGTGCGTCGAACCCGTCCACTGCGCTGCACAACCGCGTTGGGACGACGTGCGAGCTGCCCGCGCCCTGGTAACGCGGATCCCGTGCCAGCGCGCCGATCAGGGCGATCCGCTTGCCCTTTTCGATCGGCAGGATCCCGCCCTCGTTTTTCAGCAGAACCGCCGAATGGGCCGCTGCCCTTTGGGCCAGTGCGTGGTGCCGGTCCACGTCGTAGCGATAGCCCGCACGGCGGTTTGCGGCCAAAGCCAAGATCAGATCCAGCAGGCGATCCACGCTTTCGTCCAGGCGCGCACCGGGCAGCTCCCCGCTCTGGACCGCCGCGAGGACGGTTTCGTCAAAGTGCCCCTTGCTGCCCGGCATCTCCAGGTCCAGGCCCGCTTCGGTGGCTTTGACGCGGTCGTTCATCGCCCCCCAATCTGTGACGATCACGCCGCCGAAACCCCACTCGTCGCGCAGGATATCCCTGAGCAGGTAGCGGTGGTCGCTGCAATGGACGCCGTTGAGCTTGTTGTAGGCGCACATCACCGTGGCTGGCGCCGCGCGCTTGACCGCTTTCTCAAAGGCCGACAGGTAGATCTCGCGCAGCGTGCGCTCGTCGACGATGCTGTCCGACGCCATGCGCTCGCTCTCCTGGCTGTTGGCGGCGAAATGCTTGAGCGAGGCGCCCACACCTTGGCTCTGAAGCCCGTCGATCCAGGCAGCCGCCAGTTCCCCAGCCAGGTAGGGGTCCTCCGAGTAGTACTCGAAGCTGCGCCCGCACAACGGGTTGCGCTTGACGTTGGCGCCCGGGCCCAGGACGATCGACACCCCCTCCTGCAAGGCCTCCTCGCCGATCGCCGCGCCGATCTCGCGCAGCAGCGCCCGGTCCCACGAGCAAGCGGTCAGGCTGGCGGTCGGGAAGCAGGTAGCCGGCACGCTCCGGTGGATGCCCAGGCGATCGTCGATCGCCACCTGCTTGCGAAGCCCGTGCGGGCCATCCGCCATGGTGATGCTCGGGATGCCATACTGATCGAACGCCACGGTGGAGAAAAAGCTTGCGCCAGAACACAGGGCGATCTTGTGTTCCAGCGTCATCTGGTCGACGAGTGCGCGATGCTTCACGGATCCCCCTCCGGCCCACCATCCTGCCAGGCGCGACACCGGTTCTGCCTACCGGTTGCGCCAAGCGCCTGGATGGCGCAGCCGCCGGTCATAGCCTGCCGGGCATTATACGGCACTCTCAGGCGCCTGACAAGGCCCTGCGCCCGGGAGGCAGGGCGGCTGCAAAGTCCCTTGACAGCACCGCTCCAGCCCTGTCATCGCGAAAGAGCGAAGCGACTGATCGCGAAGCATTCAGCGCCCTCTGCTGAAAGCGATCCCCGAGGTGTTCTACGCAGCCTTGGAGATTGCCACGGCGCGCCAAGAGCGGGCGCGCCTCGCAATGACAGATCCTCCCTCGACTCTGCAACAGCCCTACCCCGCGAGAACCGCAGCTTGACGAACCGGGTCGCGTCTGCTACAATGTTGGTGGGAACGTTCCCACCAACGCGAGAGGGACGCAATGCCACGCCATCCGACGATCAGGGACGTCGCCAAACACGCCGGGGTCTCCAAGAGCACCGTCTCCCGCGTGCTCTCTGCGCGCGACCGCCCGGTAAGCGATGGCGCCAAGCGGCGCGTGCTGGCGGCGGTCGAGGCGCTCGGCTACGAACCGAACCCGCTGGCGCGTGGCCTGCGGCGGGGCGAGACACGGACCCTGGGCCTCGTCGTGCGCAGCACCGCCAACCCCTTCTTCGCAGAAGTCGCTCGCGGCGCAGAGGACGCTGCCCTCGCACAGGGCTACAGCCTTTTGATCTGCAACACGGACGGCGATCCTGCGCGCGAGCGCAGCTACATCGACGTGCTCCTGCGGAAGCAGATCGACGGCATCTTTTTCCTCACCGCGCGCACGCGGGACGACCAGATGCGCAGCATCCTCCGGCAGGGCATCGCGGTCGTGACGACAGCGCGCCCTTCCCCCGACCTGGCGACCGACTGCGTATGGACGGACAACGTCGCGGGTGGACGGGCGGCGACGTCGCACCTGGTGTCCCTCGGGCACCGCCGCATCGCCTGCATCGCGGGGGCGCGCGACCTCTCGCTGAGCGAGGACCGGCTCGCCGGGTACCGGGCGGCGTTGGCGGAGGCGCGGATGCCGGTGGAGGAGCGGTACGTCGTCCTGGGCGACTTTCGACCGGAGGGCGGGTACCAGGCTGCGCGGCGACTGCTGGCTCTCGATCCGCGCCCTACCGCACTCTTTGCGTGCAACGACCTGATGGCGATCGGCGCGATCTGCGCCGCGACCGAGATCGGCCTCGCCGTGCCACAGGACCTGTCGGTGGTCGGGTTCGACAACCTCGAGCTGGCTGCGTTTGGCAACCCGCCCCTGACCACCATCGCACAGCCAACGCACGAGATCGGCCGGATCGCGGCAGCCATGCTGATCGACCGCCTGCAGGAGCCAGCGCTGCCGCTGCAGATCAGGATGATGGAGACCGAGCTGGTCGTCCGGCGCTCTACGGCGCCGCCAGGCGAGGACAGCGCGTTCCGCTGAAGGAGAGGCGTATGGACAAGCGAGACCCGTACGAGAAGCTGATCCGGTTCTACGACGGCGCCTTTGGCAGGCTGCCCAACCGCGACGAGTTCAAGCAGGCGGTCCAGGAGGCGCTCAGCGAGGAGGACCTCGAGCTGGTCCTGCTCGTCCCCGGCAAGGGGATCCCGATCGAGGCGCTGGAACGCAGGGCGGCGAGGGCCGGCGTCTCGCGCGAGCGCCTGCACCGCGCGATCGATCGCCTGCTGCCGCAGGGGTTCCTCGCCTCCTACGTCAAGCCGGACAAGCCCGGCTGGCTCACCAGGGCCTGCGCCCGACTGCTGGCCCTCTTGCCGGGGCGCCGCACGCGCTCGGGCCGGATCGTCCTGCGCCTCGGGGTCCTGATCCTGACCGAGGTCCAGTCGCGCAGGCCCGAGGACGACGCGATGCGCCGCGCCTCCGCGCACTGGATGAACGCCATGATCGAGGACGCCGGGCGGTCGATCCCCAACAAGACGCCCTACAAGCGCGTCCTCGCCATCGAAGAGACCGTCGCCCCGCCTCCCCAAGCCAGGCGGATCGCCGTGAACCAAGCGATCCCGGACACCCGCGCCGTCCTGCCGATCGACATCCTCTCCGAGATGCTAAAGAAAGAGGAGGTGATCGCCGTAGCCGACTGCTACTGCCGGAGCACCAAGCGGAACCTCGGGGAGGGGTGCGACCACCCGCTGCGGACCTGCTTTTACTTTGACAAGATCGCCCTGCTGCAGATCTCGTCCGGGCGGGCCGAGCGGATTGACTACGACGAGGCCATGCAGATCCTGCGCGAGTGCGAAGACGCGGGCCTGGTGCACACGGTGGACAACAACCGGGACCGGATCGGCGTGCTCTGCAACTGCTGTGCCTGCTGCTGCCCGCTGATCAAGTCGCACCTGCTGGGCGGGACCAACGTCGCCGCGCCCTCGCGCTTTGTGGTCGCGCACGACCCCAGCACGTGCCAGGAGTGCGGAACGTGCGTCGCGTTCTGCCCGGTCCAGGCGCTCACCTTGGGCGACGACGGGCTAGAGATCGCCTACGAGCGCTGCATTGGGTGCGGCGTCTGCGTCTCCAAGTGCCCGGCAGGCAGCATGCGCCTCGTGCTGCGCGAGGAACAACCGCCGCTGGCAAAGGACGCGCCCAGCCTGGAGCGGCGGATCGCGGCAGAGGCCCTGTACGGGATGCTGAAATCGCGCATCACGGGCAAGGGATAGCGCGCGGCGCAGCGCCGCGCACCGGACCCGGCTTTGCACCGAAAGGAGAATCGCCATGGAAACCGCCGCCGCTCAGCCTGTCGAAGCAAAGGGCACAGCCCCGCCCAAGGGACGCTGGTACACGGTGTTCGCCTTCTCGGTGGCGTACCTGATCGACTCGATGGAAGGGTACACCACCCAGATGCTGTGGCCCTACATCTATCCCGTGCTCGGCATCCCGGTCGCCAGCCTGGCTGTGCTCCAGAGCCTCGGCAAGGTCGTGGCGGGCCTGACCGGCCCGATCTGGGGCTATATCGCCGACCGGGTCTCGCGCAAGTGGCTGCTGGTGATCATGACGGGCATGTGGGGGCTGTGGACCTCGGCCAAAGGGTTCGCCAACACCTTCTCGCAGCTCCTGGCGTTCAGCATTCTCGCCGGGCTCGGCCTCACCGTGCTGGAGGCGGCGGCGCTCTCAGTGCTGAGCGATCTGTTCGACCGCAAGCAGCGCGGGCGGGCGATCGGCTTTATGATCGGCGCGGGCTTTGCGGGCAGCGCGATCTCGGTCCTGGTGCTGGGCACGATCGCCGAGACCAACGCCGAGGCGTGGCGGATCGGGTTCATCGTGATGGGCGTCCTGAGCTTTCTCTCCGGGCTGCTCCTGCTCGGGATCCGCGAGCGCCCGCGCGGGTCCGCCGAACCCGAGATCTCAGACGTGGTCACAGAAGAGACCGCCCCGACGATCGAGCTGCGGCTGATCCCCAGGCTGCTGCAGATCCGCAGTTGGTGGCTGATCCTGCTCAACGAGGTCCTCGACTTTATCGGGTTCAGCGCCATGATCTCGTGGGCGTTCACCTGGATGGCCCAGCTCGGCTACGGGTCCCGGGTCCAGCTCGCGCTCCTGGCGCAGATGGCGGGGACCGTGATCGGCCACTTTAGCTTTGGGTGGATGAGCGACTACTTTGACCAGCGCTCGCCCCGCTTTGCACGCGTCGCGATCGGCCAGATCGCCCTGGTCGTCAACGCAGCAGCCGCCGCCGGCTTTTTGATCCTGGGCGCGCAGCAGTTCGTGTACCTGTTCCTGTTTGGCCTGCTGTTCGGCCTGACCTTCGCCCTCAAGGGCACGGGCTCCCGGCTCCCGATCCAGACCAACGTCGTGCCGCCCGAGCTGCGCGCGACCGGGCGATCGCTGGTCAGCTGGTCTGTGACGCTGGTGACCGCCGGCAGCCTGGCGTTCTCGGGCTGGCTGCTCAACCGGCTGGGCGAGGACCTGCAGCGGATGATGCTGCTTATGGTGCCGCTGCCGCTCGCGCTCAGCGCCCTGGCGTGGATCGCCATGTTCTGGGCCTACCCGCGCGACATGCGCGCCCTCGAGGCGCAGCTGAGCGACCTGCGCGCGGACATTGTCGCCGCCAAAGAGTAGACGGGCGCACTTGCGGCTGGAGGCGTACGCGCGGACGCTCGACGCCGGGCTCACGCCCGCGTCACGAGGGAGGGTATGGACACACGCCCGAACATCGTATTCTTGCTCAACGATCACCAGGCCTACTACCGGCACGGTTGGGACGGAGGCGTGCGCCCCCGCACGCCCCATTTCGACCGCCTGGCGAGCGGCGGGATCCGGTTCCAGCGCTGTTACTGCGCCACGCCGCTGTGCGGGCCCGACCGGCGGACGCTGCTCACGGGGCTGTATGCGCACACGCACGGGCAGCACCACAACGAGACGGACGCCCCGTACGCGCACCAGACCTACCTCGACGCGCTGGCGGAGGCGGGATACAGCAACGCCTACTATGGCAAGTGGCACGCCGGGCCCGGGACCGCCCGCGAGCATCGCTGTGCGGGCTTTACCATGGCGGGGTACGGGAACCCGTATCTCACAGACGAGTACCACGCCTACCTGGCGCGCCACGGACTGCCGCAGGCAGAGCACCTGGTCGAGCGCGCCTTTGCCGTCGACAACCACCGCGGCATGTTCCCCAAGCTCAAGGAGGGCGCGCGGTACCGGTGCGAGTACACGTGGTGCGGCGAGCACGCCCTGGGCCTGACCGTCACCCCCAAGGAGACGCACGAGGCGTTCTACCTCGCCCACCTGGCGTGCGCGCAGCTGGAGGAATGGGCCCGGGCGGGCGCGGCACGCCCCTTCCACCTGCGCGTGGATTTCTGGGGGCCGCACCAGCCTTACTTTCCCACGCCCGAGTACGCGGCGCTCTATGATCCTACAGAGATCCCGGTCTATGGAAGCTTCCGCAGCGATCTGCGGGGCAAGCCCGACTTGTACCATCGCGAGCGCAACGTCCCGCTCGGGATCGACAACCGCCTCGTGATCCCCAACCCCCTGCCGTGGGACGCGTGGCAGCGGATCCTGGCGCGCTGTTACGCGCACATCACCATGATCGACGCGGCGGGCGGGCTGATCCTGGACAAGCTCGAGGAGCTCGGGCTCGCCGAGCAGACCATGGTGGTCTGGGCTGCGGATCACGGGGACGCCATCGCCTGCCACGGCGGGCATTTCGACAAGTCCTCCTCCATGCCCGAGGAGGTCTTGCGCACCCCCTTGGCGATCCGCTATCCCGGTCGCGTGCCGCCAGGCCAAGTCTCCGGCCACTTGGTCAGCCACGTCGACCTGGCGCCCACCCTGCTCGACGCCGCTGGAACCGGCGGCGGCGCGGGCATGCACGGGCGCAGCCTGCTGCCGGTCTGCGCTGGGCGGGGCGCGGCGTGGCGCGACAGCCTGCTCTTCGAGACCTACGGTCACGGCTACGGGGAAGAGATCGTCAGCCGCGGCGTGATCTGGGG
>JAFGIE010000064.1 GCA_016929775.1 Anaerolineae bacterium | reverse complement strand
GGCGCAGGTAGCCCCTTTGTCCGTCACGGTCCGCCGCGGGGCCCCGGTCTTTGCCAGAAGCCGGGGCCTCAGTGTGTCCCCGCGCGGCGGGCTTTTGCTCTCGCACTCGGATGATGATATAATGCCCGACACGATCCCGCCCACGCCCTGGGGGTGCGCCCGCGCACGTGGGGCGCGGGCATTGTCCGTTGGAGAAAGGGGCAGCATGCGACTGACGCGCGAGCAGGTGCTGCACGTCGCCGAATTGGCCAAACTCAAGCTGACCGACGCCGAGATCGACCTATTCCAAGAGCAGCTCTCTGCCATCCTGGCGTACGCGGATCGGCTGGACGCGTTGGACACCGCATCGATCCCGCCCACGGCAGGCGTGCTGCCCCTGCGCAACGTCATGCGCCCGGATGAGCCGCGCCCATCGTTCCCGCGCGACGTGATGCTCGCGAATGCCCCTGCGGTCGAGGACGGGCACATCGTGGTCAAGGCTGTGCTCGACAAGGACGAGCTGGCTCGCTAACCATAGGAGAGGGGATGGAGCTGTACGAACTGACGGCACATCAGGCCAGCGCCCTGCTCTCCCGCGGCGAGATCTCGTCCGTCGAGCTCACGACGGCGCTCCTGGATCGCACTGCCCGCGTCGATGGCGCGATCCACGCCTACCTGGCTCTGTTTGCCGAGCGCGCGCTCGCCGATGCGGCGCGTGCAGACGCGGCGCGCGCAGACGCACGGCGCCGCGGCGCGGTCGACGGGCTATCCCCTCTCCTCGGCGTGCCAGTTGCGGTCAAGGACGTGATCTGCGTGGCAGGGGGGCCGACGACCTGCGGCTCCCGCATCCTGGAAGGCTTTCAGTCCCCCTACGAGGCCACAGTTGTCGAGCGGCTGCGCGCAGCAGGGGCTGTGCTGACTGGCAAGACCAACACCGACGAGTTTGCCATGGGCTCGTCGTCCGAGAACTCGGCCTATGGCACGACGCGCAATCCGTGGGACCTGACGCGCGTGCCCGGCGGTTCGAGCGGCGGCAGTGCAGCTGCCGTTGCAGCACAGATGGTTCCCCTGGCGCTGGGCTCGGACACGGGAGGCAGCGTGCGCCAGCCCGCCTCGCTGTGCGGCGTGGTGGGGATCAAGCCCAGCTATGGGCGCGTCAGTCGCTACGGGTTGGTTGCGTACGCCTCTTCGCTGGACCAGATCGGCGCCCTCGGGCGGGACGTGACGGATGCGGCGCTGCTGCTGTCCGCGATTGCCGGGCACGATCCCCGCGACAGCACGTCGATGCCCACCCCTGTGCCCGACTATGCCCGCGCCCTGGTGGCTGACCTGCGCGGGATGCGCGTGGGTCTGCCGGTCGAGTACATGTCTGGCGGCGTACAGCCCGCGGTGACAGAAGCCGTGCACGCCGCCATTGTGCAGCTCGAGGCGTTGGGCGCCGAGGTGCGCGAGATCAGCTTGCCGCACACTGACTATGCGCTGCCCGTGTACTATGTGATCGCCCCCGCCGAGTGCTCGGCCAACCTGTCGCGCTATGATGGCATGCGCTACGGACTGAGCGCTTCCGACGCGCCTGACGTGTGGGAAGTCTACCGGCAGTCGCGCGAGCGCGGCTTTGGCGCCGAAGTCAAGCGGCGGATCATGCTCGGTACGTTCGCCCTCTCCGCCGGCTACTATGACGCCTTTTACCTCAAGGCCCAGAAGGTGCGCACCCTGATCCGCCAGGACTTTGACCGTGCCTTCCAAGAGGTCGACGTCGTCGTCGGTCCCACTTCGCCGACGACCGCTTTCAAGGTCGGCGAGCGGGTCGACGATCCGCTCAGCATGTACATGTCCGACGTCTACACGCTGTCGTGCAACCTAGCCGGGATCTGCGGTCTCTCGCTCCCGTGTGGGTTTGCCGACCGGTTGCCGATCGGCCTGCACATACAAGGGCCAGCTTTTGACGAGGAGAGCGTGCTGCGCGTCGCCTATGCCTACGAACAGGCGACCGAGTGGCACTTTCAGCATCCGATGCTGGGTGGTTTGTGATGCGCTAGGTCGCTGGACCGGATAGTGAGGAGAGTCTGCCCATGAAGCTTGTGATCCCGCTGGCTGGATTCGGGTCGCGCATGCGGCCCCACACCTGGACCAAGCCCAAGCCGTTGATCAACATCGCTGGTAAGCCTTTCCTGGGGCACTTGCTGGACAAGTTTGCCTGCCTGCAGATCGATGAGCTGGTCATCATCTATGGCTGGCTGGGGTCTCAGATCCAGGACTATGTCCAGGCACACTATGCCCATCTCCATCCCTGGTTCGTGGAGCAGACCGAGCTCCACGGGCAGTCGCACGCGCTGTGGCAGGCTCGCGAGCACCTCCACGGCGACGGGATCATCGTCTACGTCGATACGTTCTTCGAGGGCGATCTGAGCGTCATCAACTGTGCGACCTGCGATGGCGTGGCGTTTGTCAAGCGCGTCGATGACCCGCGCCGTTTCGGGGTCGTCGAGCGGGATGGCGAGGGCTATATCACCCGCTTCATCGAAAAGCCCGTCTCGACCGATAACAAGGACGTTGTGATCGGCCTCTACTGGTTCCGGGACCTGGATTGGCTCGTGCGCGCCATCGAGGAGCAGATCGCTTCCGGCGAGCGGTTCAGCGGCGAGTTCTTCCTCACGGGCGCCTACCAGCTCATGGTGGAGGGCGGGGCCAAGCTGACCACGCACACGGTCGATGTCTGGCAGGATACGGGCAAGCCCGAGACGACGCTGCAGGCAAACCGCTACCTGCTTGACCACGGATGTGACAACAGCGCGGACCTACGCCCGGCGCGTGGGCTTGTGCTCCCGCCATGCAACATCGCGCCGGGGGTGTCGATCGAGAACGCGATCGTGGGCCCCTATGTGAGTGTGAGTTCGGGCGCCGTGATCCGCAACGCCGTGGTGCGCAACAGCCTGATCGACGCGCACGCAGTCGTGGAGGACATCTACCTGGAGGGTTCTCTGATCGGCGAGCACGCGCGGGTCAAGGGACAGCCGAGTCGGCTGAACGTTGGCAACGCGGCTACGGCGGGCATCGAGTACGTCGTCGACGAGTCCTGGGAATAGGGCTCGCCGGAAAGGCGTGGATGAAACACATTGCCATTATCGGCACAGGCTATGTCGGGCTGGTGACCGGGGCGTGCTTTGCCGACCTCGGCAACCAGGTGGTGTGCATCGACATCGACGAGGCCAAGATCGCACAGCTTGACGCCAACGTCATGCCGATCTTTGAGCCGGGCCTCGAGGAGATCGTGCGCCGCAACCGCGCCGGGCGCCGCCTGTCCTTTACGCTCAGCTATGCCGAGGGCCTGCGTGACGCCGAGTTTGTCTTTATCGCCGTCAACACGCCGGAGGGGATGGAGGGCGAGGCGGACCTGCGCTACGTCCGTTCGGCGGCGCAGCAGATCGCCGAGGCGCTGGACCACGACGCGATCGTGGTCAACAAGAGCACCGTACCGATCGGCACGGGTGACCTGGTCGCAAGCCTGGTCGACCGCTACAAGCAGCCCGGCGTCACCGTCGCCGTCGTCTCGAATCCCGAGTTCCTGCGCGAGGGCTCGGCGGTCCATGACTGCCAGCATCCCGATCGGGTTGTCCTCGGCTCGCAGGACCGCATCGCGGCGGAGCAGGTCGCCCAGCTCTACCTTCCGCTCCGCTGCCCGATCATGATCACCGACCTGCGCACGGCAGAGATGATCAAGTACGCGTCCAACGCGTTCCTGGCGACCCGCCTCTCGTTCATCAACGAGATCGCCAGCATCTGCGACCAGATGGGCGCGGACGTCAAAGAGGTCGCCGAGGGGATGGGCTACGACAAGCGCATCGGGCAGGCGTTCCTGCGCGCGGGGCTGGGGTGGGGTGGAAGCTGCTTCCCGAAGGACGTGCAGGCTCTGGCGTATATGGCCTCCACGCACGGGACCCACCCGCAGCTCCTGCGCGCCGTGATCGACATCAACCGCTACCAGCGGCGGCGCGTGGTACGCCAGTTGCGCGAGTGGCTCGGCGGTCTGGACGGGCGACAGATCGGCCTACTTGGCCTATCTTTCAAGCCGGATACGGACGATATGCGGAGCGCGCCATCCATCGAGGTGGCGCACCTGCTCCACAACGAGGGCGCCGCCATCCGGGCCTACGATCCTGCCGCGATGGAGAACGCGCGGCGTGTGCTGCCCGAGGTCGAGCTGTGCCACGACGCCTACGCGGTGGCAGAGGGGTCCGATGCGCTGGTCCTGATCACCGAGTGGAACGAGTTCAGGCAGCTGGACAAGGCGCGCCTTCGCCAGGCGATGCGTCAGCCCTACTTGATCGACGGGCGCAACATCTATGATGCGGAGGAGATGCGGCGACTGGGGTTCGTCTACTGGGGCATGGGGCGTGGGAAGCCGTCGCCTGGTCAGACTGCGCTGTCCCAGTCCTAGCGCGCGTCTCGCCTGCTGCTGGTCGAGCGGCAGCCTGTCTCGCCGAGGTTAGGGGTCTATGAGCCGCAACGCACAGATCGCGATCCTGACCGTTCTCTTGCTTGCCTGCTGCTGTGTTCTCGTGGGCCTCGCCGCTGTCTTTGCCTGGATTTACCCCGCCACCACTCGGACCGGGCAGGTCGCGCTGCCCACTGTCGCCGACGAGCGCGCTCTGCCCACGCCGCCGACCGCCTCGCTCCCTGTGACCCTTCCCGCGCCATCGCACTCAGCCCTGCCCACTCCCACCTGGGCAGCGCCCCTGGCGACCCCCGTCGCCACGCCGCCGCACGTCTCCCCGTCGATGCAGCAAGCCGATACCGAGGCGCGCCTGCGTGCGGCAGAGCTGCCCACGCGTGACATCCGTCTCCTTGCCGAACGCCTGCGCAAGATAGGTCCCATCCCCATGGTCGTCCACCAGGACCCCCCGGCGTACCAGGTCGGGGACAGGCACGTGTTCTGGGTCGGCAACGTCGACACCCTGGCGCAGTTCCCGGTTCCAGCCCTCCTGCGCTACGAGACCCCTCACCTCTACATGTGGGTCGAGGAGGGGGCGGACTATGACCACGCCGGGCTCGCGCGCTCTGCCGAGCGGTTCGAGTCGCAGATCTATCCTACCACCCGCGCTTTCTTTGGCAGCGAGTGGTCGCCCGGCGTGGACGGCGACCCGCATCTTCACGTCCTGCACGCGTCCGCCCGGTACATAGGGGGCACCGTCGCCGGCTACTACTCGAGCGCCGACCAGTACGCGACACTCGCCAATCCCTACTCTAACGAGCGCGAGATGTTCTACATCTCCCTCAACGGCGTGGACCTCGGTTCAGCGTACTATGACGGGGTGTTGGCGCACGAGTTCCAGCACATGATCCACTGGGCCAACGATCGCAACGAAGACTCGTGGGTCAACGAGGGGTGCTCGGAACTGGCGGTCCGCATCAACGGCATCGCGAACGGTGGGTTCGACGCGCTCTTTCTCTCCGACCCCGACGTCCAGCTCACCGCGTGGCCCGAGGGATACAGCGCCGGGGCGCACTATGGGGCGAGCTACTTGTTCATGGACTATGTGCTGAGCCGCTTTGGCGAACAGACCACCCAGCGCGTCGTCGCCCATCCGGCGAACGGCGCCGCAGGCTTTGACGCCGTTTTCGCCGAGCAGGGGCTCGGCTTTGACGTGGTCTTTGCCGACTGGCTGGTCGCCAACTACCTGGACGGGTTGGCCCTCGACCCTGCGCGGGTGGATGCACGGTACAGCTATCCCGATCGCGTGGTGGGGCCCGTCCCGGCGGTCCTTCGTGGGGCTGTGCCTGCCAGCTATGCCGAATCCGTGCACCAGTATGGCGCCGACTATGTGCGGTTCGAAGGAGAGGGCGATCTGTCCGTCTCTTTCTCGGGCGCATCCGAGGTCCGGCTCGTACCGGTCGATGCCCGCAGTGGGCGCTATGCGTGGTGGTCGAACCGGGGCGACGATAGCGACATGCGGCTCACGCGGACGCTCGACCTGCGCGGTCTCGAGCGTGCGACGCTGGTTGCGTGGATGTGGTACGACATCGAGCGCGACTGGGACTATGCCTATGTCGTGGTCTCGGCGGACGGTGGACAGACTTGGGATGTGCTCGCGGGGCCCTCGTCGACCAGCGCGAACCCCAACGGCAACAGTCTTGGGCCCGCGTACACCGGCGAGAGTGGGGGATGGGTCGAGGAGTCGTTCGACCTGAGCCCGTACGCGGGCCAAGAGGTTGTGCTTTGCTTCGAGTACGTGACCGACGATGCCGTCAACCGTGCGGGCTGGCTGATCGACGACGTCCGCGTGCCCGAACTCGGCTATGCGGACGACATGGAATCCGGGACAGGGGGCTGGCACGCCGAGGGATTTGTGTACAGCGACAACCGTGTTCGGCAGCGTTGGGCGCTGCGCCTGATCGCGCTGGGCAAGCGGACGGAGGTCTACCCCGTCGCCGTCAACGCCAGCGGGCAGGGGCAGGTGACGCTGCGTGGCTTGGGGTCCGAGACCGAGGCTGCGGTGCTGGTGATCTCGGCTCTCGCGCCGGCGACGACCGAGATCGCGCCCTACACGTACACGGTGCAGCCGCTAGAGTGAGCAGGGCGCGCCCAGGTGAAGGAGACGAGGAGGCTAGGACATGGCATTCGAATACCCCGATGTGATGAACGACCATCTGGAGGCGAGTCGGCGCTACGAGAGTGCGGCTGTCCAGTACCTGGCGACGGCGCCCCGGGAGCCGACGCCGGCGGGTCAGGTCCTCGACGTGCGTCTGGTCTTGCAGAGCGTGATGGATGTGCCGGTCAAGGTGTGGATCCACGTCGCACTCCCCGCCCTCGACCGGCGGTTGCGGCGCCTGCCACAGCCGCTCTTTGCGGTCTTTCAGCCCGACATACACCTCACGCTCAGCCACGGCGAGGTCGCCCAGCTCGTGATCCCGCTGCACGTCTCCGAGCACGTCCCTCCGGGGGCCTACGATCTCTCGATCGTCGTCCGTTCTGAAGCGGAGCAAGGAGGCACGCGCGTCCGTCCCCGGAGCGGGGCGCGGCGGATCGGCGAGATCAAGATTCGCTACCCGCAGGGGCTGGGCATTGCGCAGATCGGCGCGTGGGGCTACGAGTCCACCCTGTCGGAGGAACAGGTGCTCGCGCTCCACGTC
The DNA here is from genome assembly GCA_016929775.1 of Anaerolineae bacterium. Next base: position 40,230 of record JAFGIE010000064.1, on the reverse strand, counting down.
GGCGAGGCTGGAGAGTCCTCCCCCGAGGTCGAGCTCAAGCCCGCGTTCAGCTCGCTCTGGACGCCGGACGACTGGGAGATCTTTGCGCGCGCACGCCAGGAGGCCAACGACCGGAGCATCTATGCGCTGCCCACGCTCACCCCCGAAGCGCTGTTCGTGCGCTTCATGGAGCAGAGCCAGGCCCTGTTTGCCGCCAGCGGCGTGACGCTTCACCTGGGCGAGGCGATCTTTTTGGGCAAGATCTTGACCTACACGACGCGGTATATGCTCGCGCAGCCCGAATGGCAGGAGTGCTTGCTTGTCCCGATGTACGCCTACGCCCAGCTGACCGACGAGTCCAGCGACGACGCGCTCTGGTTGGTGACCGAGTTGGGGTACACGCACGTGATCGAGCTGGCGATCGCGCTCAGCTTCGCCCTGGTGGAAGAGGTCCTCCAACGCGAGATCTGGGATCGGGAAGAGCAGCGCGCCGTCCGCGAGTTCGTCGCAGAGAGCTTGAGCGAGGGAAAACCACTGCCAACAGAGTTCCTCTATCTGCCGTTGATATTGGGCGCCCTCGTCGCAGCCGACGAGAGCGTGGTTGAAGGGGAAGAGGTCGGCGAGAGCCTGCGCCTGCTGAGCACGTCCAAGGCAGCGCGCGCCGAGCTGTTCGCTGAGGAAGAGCTGCGTGACCTGGGAGATGCCTTTGACCGGCTCTTTGCCCGTCAGGCGCGGCGGCGCGTCTAGCGTCTCCGCGCGACTAGACCGCGCGATCTCCCGGGCATGGCGTCCGTTGCACCGGCAAAGGGCTATGCCGGCTCCGACTCGGTGATCGGGATCGGGATCCGGATCGCACGCTCGTACTCACTGCGCAACTGCAGGCGACGATCTGCGGCTGCCTGCTTGCCGGCGTCGACGATCTCTTGCACTTTGCCCACGATGTTTGCGCGCGTCTCCGCGCCCGACTGCGGCGCCAGGAGCGCAACAACTGCTGCCCCCACGATCGCGCCACCGACAAGCCCGCTCATAAAGGCCAAGACCTGGCTCAATCTCATGCTGTACTCCCTCCAGTTCTGTACACACGGGTCCGCGTCCGCCGGGCTGTGTCATTCTGCGGCGCTCCATGCTCGTTGCGCACAGACCCGGTGAGGCAATGCAGTGCTGAATTGTACTCGAAAACCACCGGCGAGGCAAACGTCCGGGCACGCGATAGCCGGTGCGCATTCACCCTTGACAATAACGCGTTCTAGTGGTATGATTTATGCACAGGATACGGTCATTGACGTTGGTAGGGGGGGACCTGCTACGATGATCGCACGTTCTGGCGCGGGGTACGTATCGTACCCTATGCACGCCGTACGCTGTCCGTCAACACACCTGCACCTGCCTCGCTTCTCTGCGGTGTGTGCGTACGTGCTTGCCTCTCGTCCCTTTTCCTTTCACGCCATCTCTTTGTCCCTCCCTGCTATTGACGTAACGAAAATTAAAACTGTGAATCTTGGGTGAAAAGCACTAGCCAAACACCGGGATCTGTGGTATACTTTGGGGGAACGTGGGGAGCTGTGGGGAATCTTGCCACATTCGGGCCCCAAAAAAACCCCCAAGTGGGGGAAAACTAGAACGAATGTTCTAGTCCTCAAATAGCCCAGGAGCCCTCGTGTTTAGCGGCGAATACTCCTATACTCTAGATAGCAAGGGACGGCTGACACTGCCCGCCAAGTTCCGCGACGAGCTGTCGCACGGTGTGTTTGTCACCCGTGGGCTGGATGGCTGTCTCTTTGTATTCGCCGACGCCGATTGGCGGCGCTTCACCGAGCGGCTCAGCGAGGAGCTGCCGATCACCAAGCAGAAGGCGCGCGAGTTCTCACGGTTCTTTTACAGCGGCGCCGTCGAGTCGAGGCCTGACGGACAGGGACGCGTCCTGATCCCCGAGTACCTGCGGCAGTACGCGGATCTGGATACGGACGTGCGGATCATCGGCGCTGCGAACCGGCTCGAGCTGTGGAACCCGGAGCGATGGGAGCAGATGCTGGCCTCGGTCTCTGAGCACGCAGAAGAGATCGCCGAGCACTTTGGCCACATCACGATCTGACCGTGCACGTTGACAAGCGAACTCGTAGGTACCCGATCAGGCGGACCGATGGACGCTGACATCGCTCACCAACCTGTGCTCCTCGAGGAAGTGCTGGCTGCGCTCCGTGTTGTGGCCGGTGGTCTCTACGTGGATGGCACTGTGGGAGCGGGCGGGCATGCGATCGGCATCCTCGATGCGAGCGCGCCGGACGGGCGTCTGCTCGGGCTGGACGTTGATCCGCTCGCATTGGCGATCTGCCAGCGCCGCCTGGCGCCCTATGGCGACCGGGTCACCCTGGTTCGGGCCAGTTATGCGTCGATGGGCGCAACCGTCGCTGCCCTCGGGCAGGGCCCTGTCGATGGCGTGCTTCTCGACCTTGGGATGTCGTCGATGCAGGTCGACGATCCGGCGCGTGGGTTCTCTTTCCAGTCCACGGGTCCTCTGGACATGCGCTTTGACCCGTCGGCCCCGCGCACCGCGGCAGAGCTGGTCAACGCGCTCCCTGAGCGCGAGTTAGCGGACCTGATCTACCAGTATGGCGAAGAGCCCGCCTCGCGGGCGATCGCGCGGGCGATCGTGGCGGCGCGCCCCCTGCACACGACGACCGATCTGGCCCAGGTTGTCTCGCGCGCCGTGCGCCAGGGTCGCAAGCTGCATCCCGCGACGCGCACTTTCCAAGCGCTGCGCATCGCTGTGAACGATGAACTAGCGCGACTTGAGGAAGGGCTAGAGTCGGCTCTGGCGGTCCTCAGGCCAGGTGGTGTGCTGGCTGCCATCAGCTTCCACTCACTTGAGGATCGCATTGTCAAACGTTGGATCGCGCGGGAGTCGCGTGACTGTATCTGCCCGCCCGACGTCCTGGAATGCGTGTGTGGGCACCGCGCGCGCGTCGAGGCCCTGACGCGCAAGCCAGTACGGGCAAGCGAGCGGGAGGTCGCCCAGAACCCGCGCAGCCGCAGCGCCAAGCTGCGCGTGGCACGCAAGCGAGAGGCCCACTAGGGGAGGAGAGGACATGGAACTGACTTCACACTGCGTCAAGCCAGGGCGCTGGAAGCTCCAGGGCCGGGCGGCGCTGGGCATTCTGCTCTTGATGGTGGCGGTCAGTCTCCTCGGCTGGATCTTCCTGACACAGGCCAGTCACGTCGCGACCACGAGTGTGCGCGTGCAAGAGCTGGAAGACGAGATCGCCCGGATCGAGCAGGAGAACTGGCAGCTGATGGCCGAGATCGCCGAGCTCGAGTCCGTCAGCCGGCTCGCCGCACGCGCAGAGGAGTTGGGCTTTGTCATGGCCTCGGCAGGCCAGTCCGAGTTCCTGACCATGGCTGCCCCGCCGATCGCGGTTGCCGCTGCCCAGGCAAGTGGATCGCCCGCAGTCGTGTGGTGGGACAATGTGACCGCCCAGTTCACTGCGTGGGCGCAAGGAGGCGACTAGGTGAGGGATGCGCCGGTCACCGCGGTGGATGCCCCACCGCATGTACAGCGCGATCTGATCCCCCATCGGCGGATGGCCTTTGCCCAGGCGGCGCTCCTGGGCATGGCCCTGCTGATTGTGGCTCAGTTCGTCCGCTGGCAGGTGATCCAGCGCCGTGAACTACTCAAGGATATGGTGTCAGCGCAGCCCAACATGAGGAAGGTGCCCGCCTACCGGGGGATGATCCTCGACCGGAACGAGAAGCTGCTCGCCCTCAACAACTATGACTATACCATCGAGGCGGCGCCTCTCATGATCGATGAGCTAGACAAGGCGGACGTAGCGGAGCAAGTCGCGGCAAAGCTCGGTTGGCCCACGGAGCAGGTCCTCGACCGGATCGCCGGCGAGGCGCCCTATGCCCAGATCGCGCGGCTGGTGCCGCGCGCCGTCGGAAAGGAGATCATTGCCCTCGACCTGACGGGCATCTTTGTCAAGCCGGTTGCCGTGCGCGTCTATCCGGAGCACGCCCTGGCGGCGCACGTGCTGGGTTTTGTCGCCGGGGACGAGGACGAGGGCAGCAAGGGCTACTATGGCGTCGAGGGCTTTTACGACGAGCTGCTCAAGGGCAAGACGGGCGAGCGCGATGACCGCCGTTACCCGTTCGAGCCCGTCTCCTTTGCCGACCGCCGCGCCAGTGACTGGACTATCCCCGAGGATGGGCGGACCGTGGTGTTGACCATCGACCGCACGGTACAGTACATGATCGAGCGCGAGCTCCAAGTGGCGTGCGAGCGCTACAGCGCTGAGGGCGGGACCATCTTGGTCGTGGACCCCAGGACCGGCGCGCTGTTGGCCTCTGCCAGCTACCCGGACTATGACCCGAACCAATTCGCATCGACGGACGATGCGCTGTTCCTCGACCCAGCAGTGGGCGGGCAGTACGAACCAGGGTCGACCTTCAAGATCGTGACCATGGCGGCGGCGCTCGACCTGGGGATCGTCGGGCCAGATGACCTCTACAACGACACCGGCGTGATCGAGGTCGGAGGGCGCGTGATCCGGAACTGGGACGAGCGCGCGTACGGTTTGGTCACCATGCGCGACGTGCTGATCCACTCGCTGAACACGGGCATGGCCCACGTCAGCACCGTTCTCGGCCCGGAGCGGTTCTACCAGTACGTGAACCGCTTTGGCTTCGGACAGCGGACGGGCATCGATCTGCAGGGCGAGACCGGCGGCACCATGCGGCAGCCTGGCGACGCCGATTGGCACGAATCAGACCTGGGCACCAATGCTTTTGGCCAAGGGATCGCGGTCACGCCGATCCAGCTCACGATGGCGGTCGCTGCGGTCGCCAACCACGGGGTCATGATGCGCCCCTACGTCGTCGGATCGCTGATCCAGGATGATGGTGCGATCCAGGCCAAGCACATGTCGCGAGGCCAGGTGATCCGTCCCGAGACGGCGCAGGTCCTGACCGAGATGCTGGTTCAGGTGGTCGATGAAGGCGTACACAATGCCCAAGTGCCGGGCTACCGCATCGCCGGCAAGACCGGCACGGCACAGACCTGGATCGCCAGCGGATACGACCCGGAACTGACGATCGCGTCGTTCGTCGGGTTCGCGCCAGCCGATGACCCGCAGTTCGTGGTCCTGGTCAAGCTGGACAAACCAAAGGCATCGTCCTTGGGCGCGGCGACGGCTGCACCGACGTTTGCCAACGTCGCGCGCATATTGTTCACGCAGCTCGAGATCCCGCCCGACGCAGTACGCCACGAGGTGAACTGAGATGCGCAGGGCCAAGTGCGCCGGCAACGGAGACCGATGACGAACCATCTCACGCTGGGCAAAGTGATACGCGCCCTCGGCGGGCAAGCTCGGCTACACGCGGGCCTCGGAGCCAGGGTGAGTGCCGTGGTCGTCGACTCGCGTCAGGCGATCCCCGGCAGCCTGTTCGTCGCGCTGCGCGGCGAACAACAGGACGGGCATGCCTATGTCGAAGATGCGTTTGCGCGGGGTGCGATCGCCGCGATCGTCGAGCGAGACCCAGGCTGCGGGCTGGCGGTCGATCTGCGCGACCCATCGGCGGCGACAGAGATCGAGCTGCCCGAGTTCCCGGTCTGTCTCCTCGTCCCGGACGCCCTCGGAGCGCTGCAGCGCCTCGCGGGCTGGTGGCGCACCCAGTTCGAGCTTGTCGTCGTCGGCATCACCGGCAGCGTAGGCAAGACCACGACCAAGGAGTTCGTGGCCTCGGTGCTGTCGCAGCGCTATCGTGTCCTCAAGAGCGTGGGCAATCTGAACAACGAGGTGGGCCTGCCGCTGACCCTGCTTGAGCTGGAGGACGACCACGAGTACGCGGTGCTCGAGATGGGCACCTATGGCCCGGGCGAGATCACGCTCTTGGCCGAGATCGCTCAGCCGCACATCGGCGTCGTGACCAACGTCGGGCCTGTGCACCTGGAGCGCATGGGCACCATCGAGCGCATTGCTCAGGCCAAGTCCGAGCTGCCGCGTGCACTGCCGGCGGACGGCGTCGCCATCCTGAACGCCGATGACGAGTGGGTGCGTGCCATGGCCGAAGTCACGCCGGCGCGGGTCTTTACGTACGGGCTGTCCCCGGGCTGCGATCTGTGGGCTGACCAGGTCGTGAGCCACGGGTTGGAGGGTGTGCGTTTCTGGTTTCACCACGCGCGTCCAGGCGCCGCAGAACAGGCGATCCACGCCCACATCGCCCTTCTCGGGCGGCACAGCGTCCATACCGCCCTGCGTGCGGCAGCGGTCGGGTTGGTGGCGGGCCTCTCGTGGGACGAGATCCTGCGCGGGCTGCGCACAGGGGAGCAGCTCCGGCTGTTCGTCGTGCCAGGCGTCAACGGCTCGACCCTGCTTGACGACACCTACAATTCGAGCCCCGATTCCGCGATCGCAGCCCTCAACCTATTGGAGGAGCTGCAGGGGCGCAAGATCGCTGTGCTGGGCGACATGCTCGAGCTGGGCGTGTACGAGGTGGAGGGCCACAATCGCGTGGGTCGCCGTGCCATGGACGTCGCCGCGCTCCTGATCACGGTCGGTGAGCGGGGCCGCATGATCGGGCAGGCTGCCCTCGACTATGGCATGCCGCCCGAGCGTGTGATCCATTTCGCCGCCAACGATCAGGCGATAGCCTGTCTGCAGGCGCTGATCGAGCCAGGCGACGTAGTCCTGGTCAAAGGATCGCGCGGTATGGCGATGGAAGCGGTTGTCGAGGCGCTGGCGCGTCCGCCTGCCAATGGCTATGCCAAGAACGAGTTAGGGGAGAGCTGACCCATGCCTCTGCTGGATCTGTATCCCTGGTCCACGGCGCTGTCGCTGAGCACGGTGACCTTTCTCTTTACCGTGATCTGGGGACGTCCGCTCGTCAACCTCCTGAAACGGTGGGGAATCGGCAAGCAGATCCGGGTCGACGGGCCGAGCTCACACCAGGTCAAGATGGGCACGCCCACCATGGGCGGGTGGTTGTTCATCAGCTCCGTGGTGATCATCACGGTCACCATGAACCTGATCAACCTGATCCAGCGCAACACAGAGGGCCGCTCGATCCTGGTGCCCTTGGGCGCGCTCCTCGGCTTCGGGCTGCTGGGCGCAGTGGACGATTGGGAGGGCATCAAGGGGCGCCGCATCGCGCAGGGACTGACCGCACGTGCCAAGTTTGCGGCGCAGGTCGTGCTCGCGCTGGGTCTCGCGCTGGTGCTCTACTTTGGCCTCGATGTGCACAGCATCGCGCTGCCCACCGTGTCAGAGCGGATCGACCTGGGCCTGGTCTATATCCCGATCGCCGTCTTTGTGATCGTGGCAAGCACGAATGCTGTGAACCTGACCGATGGCTTGGATGGCCTAGCTTCTAGCATCACGATCGTGGCCTTTGCCGCCTATGGCGTGATCGCCTACCTCCAGGGGCCGTGGACGTACCTGGTGCAGTTCTGCTTTATCATGGTCGGCGCACTGATGGCCTTCATGTGGTACAACATCTATCCGGCGGAGCTCTTTATGGGGGATAGCGGCGCCCTGGCGCTGGGCGCCACGCTGGGCGTGATCGCGCTGATGACCGGGCAGTACCTGCTGCTGCCGCTGATCGCCATCGTGCCCGTCGCGGTATCGCTATCGTCGATCATCCAGGTCGGCTACTTTAAACTGACCAAGCGCATCTTGGGCGAGGGGCGGCGGGTGTTCAAGATGGCCCCGCTACACCACCACTTTGAGATGGTAGGCTGGGGTGAGACGCACATCACCCAGCGTTTCTGGATGGTGAACCTGTTGTCAGCGATGCTCGGCATCGCACTGGCGTTGCTATAGCCGAAACGGGGGGGATCCGGTCTGGTCAGGTTGACAACGGGAGACCGGGGCCCGAAGGGGCGAGGTACCCGCTCCACCACCATGCTGGCGGGGAGGGCACAAGGAGGGAGCACGATGGATAACCCTTTGGTGGTCATCGCCGTGCCGTACGACGGTGTGGCACAAGGGTCGAACGGCAAGGACCACCAGGCCTTCGAGAGCCTGGTGCGCACGCTGCTCGACTATGACACGATCCCGGCAACGCTCTGTTTCTACACCGAGGGCGTGCGTTGGGTGACGCGTGACTCGCCGTTCGTGAACGAACTCAAGGAGATCCGCGCGCGCGGCGCAGACATCGTTGCCTGTCGGGCCTCTATGGCAGAGGCGGGGCTCCTGGGCGAGCTGGCGGTTGGGCGGCTGGATACAGCGGACACGATCGACGACATCTTGATCGGCGCCCGCAATGCCATGGTCGTGTGAACATCGACGGCGTCAAGCAGGTCGTCGTCGTCGGCCTGGCTCGTCAGGGCATGGCATTGGCGCGCTTTTTCTGCGCGCGCGGCGCGCAGGTCACGATCACCGACCTCCGTGCAGCGGACGAGCTCCAGGCACAGCGAACGGCGCTGGCGGGCCTGTCGATCGCCTATGTGCTCGGCGCACATCCGTTCTCGCTGCTCGATCGATGTGATCTGCTCTGTCTGAGCGGCGGCGTTCCACCGGAGACTCCGCTGCCACAGGAAGCGCGCAGGCGCGGCATCGCGCTCAGCAACGACAGTCTGCTGACCTTGCAGCTCGCGCCGACGCCCATGATCGGCGTCACCGGATCGAGCGGCAAGACGACCACGACCACGCTGGTCGGGGAAATGCTGCGTCAGACGCCGTTCAGAACGTGGGTCGGCGGCAACATCGGCACGCCGCTGATCGACCGGATCGACGAGATCGCGCCAGGGGACCGGCTGCTGCTCGAGTTGTCCAGCTTTCAGCTTCAGCTGTTCGACCGCAGCCCGCACGTGGGCGCGGTACTTAACATCACACCGAACCACCTCGACCGGCATCCGTCGATGTCGCACTATGCCGCTGCCAAGGCCAACATCCTGCGCTGGCAGGAGAGGCGAGACATCGCGGTGCTAGGCGTCGACGACGCCGTCGTGGGCGCGTGGTGGCGCGATCGGGAGGTGGCGATCGGGGCGGGGGAAGGGCAGGATGCGGTGCGGTTCCCGATTCACGCCCGGCGCATCGGCTTCAGCCTGGCGCGGGCGCTCGACGAGGGCGCGTGCCTGCGCGGCGATCGACTGGTCTGGCGCGATGGTCAGGAGGAGCACGTGCTCTGTACCACCGGAGAGCTGCGGCTTCTAGGGCGCCACAACGTGGCGAATGTGCTCGCCGCATGCGCCGTGGCGGGGGCTGTTGGGGCGAGCGCAGAGGCGATGCGCGCCGTCGCGACGACCTTTGCCGGCGTGGCGCACCGCCTGGAACTGGTGCGCACGCGCGATGGCGTCTCCTGGTACAATGACTCGATTGCCACGGCGCCGGAGCGGGTGTGCGCGGCGCTGCGCGCCTTCGACCAGCCGGTGGTCCTGCTGGCGGGAGGGCGCGACAAGCACCTGCCGTGGGACGAGATGGCTGACTTGGCGATCAGCGCTGTCCGCCACCTGATCTTGTTTGGAGAGGCGGCGGACCTGATCGCCGGGCAGGTGGCGGCGGCGCAGGTACGCGCGGGCCCGGATGCCCGGGGCCCGCAGGTCCATCACTGCGCAGATCTCGACCAGGCGGTTGCCCGTGCGGCGCAGGTGGCACGGAGCGGGGACGTGGTGCTGCTCTCCCCTGGCGGGACGAGCTTTGACGCATATCGCGACTTTGAGGAACGGGGCAGGCATTTCCGCGCCCTCGTTGAAGCATTGTAGGGGGGAGCATCGTCATGTGCGTTGTCCACACAGGACGGGGTAGGGTGACATGAGTGGCAGAGAGGTGACAAGTGGGCGGAATCGTCAGCTACGGCTGATCCGCATGCGAACGGACTATGTCCTGATCGTCGTCGTCGCCATGCTGCTGATCCTGGGGCTGATGATGGTCTACAGTTCTACCTTTGATATAGCCTACCGCGGATGGGGCAACGCGAGCCGGTTCCTGAACCTGCAGCTGATCTGGAGCGCCCTGGGGACGGTGGCGCTGGTCGTGCTCGCGCGGATCGACTATCACGTCTGGCAGCGGCACGCAGTGTTGATCATGGCTGCCGCCCTGATCGGTTTGGGCGCTGCCGTCGTGTTCGGACAGGAGCGCTTTGGCGCATCGCGCTGGCTGTTCGGGGGCTCCGTCCAGCCTAGCGAGGTCGCCAAGATCGCCGTGATCATCTACATCGCCGCTTGGACCACCTCCAAGGGGGACAAGATCCGCCAGGTCTCCTACGGATTGCTGCCCTTTTTTGGGATCTTGATCGCCTTGATCGTCGTCCTGGCGCTCTACCAAAGCGACCTCAGCACAGCGGTCCTGATCGCCGTCACCGCGTTGGCGATGTTCTTTTTCGCCGGAGCCGACTTGATGCAGCTGGTGGTCGGCAGCGTGTTCTGCGGTGCGGGCCTTGCCGTCCTGATGATCACTGTGCCCTACCGCATGAGGCGATTGGAGACGTTCATCGACCTGAGCGCCGACCCGAGCGGCAGTGCCTACCAGGTCAAGCAGGCGCTGATCGCGCTCGCCTCGGGAGGGTTCTTTGGGCTGGGGTTGGGCGAGAGCCGGCAAAAGTTCGGCAATGTGCCCTTCGTACACACCGATACCATCCTCGCCGTCCTTGCCGAGGAGCTGGGCCTGATGGGCTGCCTGTTCCTGCTCGGCCTCTTTGTCGTGCTCGCCTACCGCGGGTTCAAGATCGCCAGCGAGGCCGAGGACCCGTTCGGCACGATCCTCGCCGCCGGGCTGACCTGCTCGCTGATCGTCCAGGCGCTGATCAATATGGCGGCTGTCACGGCGACGCTGCCCTACGCGGGCGTACCGTTGCCGTTCATCAGCTATGGTGGGTCTTCGCTCTTGGCCTCCATGGCTTCGGTTGGGCTGCTGCTCTCGGTCTCGCGGGGTCGCCGGGAGGCGACAGGGAGAGAACGTGCGCATCGTCTTGTCGGGTGGGGGGACCGGGGGTCACGTGTATCCCCTACTCGTGGTAGCAGAGGCGCTCAGAGACGCTCGTAGCGACATCGACCTCCTGTACGTGGGACACGTCGACGGACTGGAGGCTTCGATCGTCGGACGGACTGATCTGCCCTTCCAGACGATCGAGGCGGGTCCGATCCGCGGCGCTACGCCTTGGGCGCTGGCGCGCAGTCTGGCGCGCCTCTGGCGCGGCTACCACCAGGCGCGCAGGCTGCTGACGGCGCTGTCCGCAGATGCGGTCCTGACCACAGGGGGGTATGTCAGCGTCCCGGTCGCGATCGCGGCGTGGCGCGAGCGCGTGCCTGTCCTGGTCTACCTGCCCGACTTGGAGCCAGGCCTGGCGGTCAAACTGCAGAGCCGCTTCGCCAACCGCGTGGCGGTCTCTTTTGAGGAGGTGCGGCGGCATTTCCCGGCGCGCAAGGTATGGGTGAGCGGGTACCCGGTTCGCGCCGAGATCCACGAGGCCCGGCGGGAGGACGCGATCCGGGCCCTCGGGCTCGACCCAGGGCGCAAGACGCTGCTCGGGTTCGGCGGCAGTCGCGGCGCGCGCGCCGTCAACCGCGCCCTGGCAGAGATCCTGCCCGACCTGCTGCGCGAGTTCCAGGTCGTGCACATCACCGGCGAATTGGACTGGCCCTGGATCAGTGAGCGGCGCGACACGCTCGACCAGGAATCGCAGGCGCGCTACCACGCCTACCCGTACTTGCACGGCGCCCAGCTGGCGGCTGCTTTTGCCGCCTCCGACCTGGCGGTCGCGCGTGCGGGCGCGGCGACCATGGCAGAGTTCCCGGCGGTCGGCCTGCCGGCGATCCTGGTGCCCTACCCGTACTCGGGCCAACACCAGCAGGCCAACGCCGACTTTGGCGTCGCGCACGGCGCGGCGGTGTGCGTCGCGGACGCGGACCTGGCAGCGCAGCTCAAGCCGACCGTGCTGCGTCTGCTGTCGGATGAACAGGGCCTGGCGCGCATGCGCGACCGTGCGCGCGCGCTCGCCCGTCCAGATGCGGCGCGCCGCCTCGCACAGGAGCTGATCGGGATGGCGCGTGGGGGGAGAGACTGACGCCATGACACTGCCCATCGACTACTCGGACTTGGTGACCCTGTTCCTGTTCATCTTTGCCATCATCGGCCTGATGCGCGGCTGGTACAAAGAGGGCGTCACCTCCTTCTTTGTCGCCGCGCTGGCGATCCTGGTCTGGCAGCCCGAGATGGCGCGCGGCATCATCGACACGATCAACGACCTGATCAAGCTGGTCGTCATGTTCGTCAAGTCGGGATTCAGTTTGCAGCCGACGGTGCTCGTGGCGCAGAAGGTCGACCCCGCTGTGCTGCTCGACCCCGAGTCGTACCGGCTGTACATCGTCGTCACCGTCATCTTGATCGCCCTCTCGTACGTGGTGGGCGAGGCCACGTTCAAGTACAAGATGACGCCGCTGGGCCGCTTATTGGGCGGGCTCTTGGGCGGCTTCAACGGGTACATCATCCTGTCGCTGTTCAAGCAGTACATGTTGAACCACTTGACCGCCAAGGGCGCAGTCGTCGCGCAAGCCGACCAGCTCGCTGTGCAGGTCAGCGAGGTGCCGACAGGCAACTTTTTCAGCGGTTCTGGCATCGTGTTCATTTTCGTCGTCGTGATCAGCGTGGTCGCCCTGCTCGTAGCAGGCGATCGCCTTAGGCTCCCGATCAAGTAGTGGGATGAGGACCGGCGTTCAATGACCAGCGTGCACTGTGTGGGGATCGGCGGGATCGGCATCTCGGCGATTGCCCGTGTCCTGCTCGAGCGCGGATACCGGGTGAGTGGGTCGGATCTGCGCATGTCGCCCGTCGCGCAGGCTCTTGCCGAGGCGGGCGCGACCGTCTCGGTGGGACACGACGCAGCGCACGTCGGTCAGGTTGACATGCTCCTGGTCTCGTCGGCGGTTCCAGAGGACAACGTCGAGGTCCTTGCCGCCCGCCAGCGTGGGATCCCGGTGTTCAAGCGCGCGGGCTTCTTGGGGCGGCTCATGACCGATGCGATCGGGATCGCCGTCGCCGGGACGGCGGGCAAGACCACGACCACGGCGATGCTGGTCTGGATCTTGACGCAAGCTGGGCTCGACCCGACCTTCATCGTCGGCGGCGTGATTGGCGCGCTACACACCAACGCGCACGCCGGGCGCGGACCGCACTTTGTGGTCGAGGCGGATGAGTATGAGCGCATGTTCCTGGGCCTGGCGCCCACGGTAGCGGCGGTGACGCACCTGGCGCACGACCATCCGGACTGCTATCCGACCTTTGCCGACGTGCGAGAGGCCTTTGCACAGTTCCTGGACCTCGTGCCTGCGGACGGCTTGATCGTGGGGTGCGGTGACCATCCAACGGTCGTCGATCTGCTGGCGGCGCAGCGGCGTGCGCCCGTGCAGACCTGTGGGCTTGACCAGGGGAACGACTGGCGTGCGGGGGCGGTGCGGGCCAACGACGCGGGTGGGCACGACGTTGACGTGTACCGCGCCAGGCAGCGCTGGGGCTGCGTGCGCTTGGCGGCGCCCGGCTTGCACGACGTCCAGAACGCGCTCGTGGCGCTCGCCATCGCCGACTGGTTGGGGGTCGAGCGCGCCGCGATCGTGCGCGCATTGGGCACCTACGCCGGGGTCGGTCGGCGCTTCGAGGTCTTGGGCGAGGCGCACGGGGTCGCCGTCGTCGATGACTATGCCCACCATCCGGACAAGATCGTGGCTGCACTCAGTGCCGCACAGGTGCGTTACCCCGGACGACCGGTATGGGCGGTATGGGAACCGCACACCTACAGCCGGACCCGGGCGCTGTGGGACGAGTTCGTCTCGTGCTTTGGGGGGGCGACGCACGTGATCGTGCTCGACGTCTATCCCGCGCGCGAGACAGACGCCATGGGCGTGGATGCGGCGAGGTTGGCGCGCGCGATCGCGCATCCCGATGCGCAGCACGTCTCAGGCTTTGATGCGGCGGTCGAGCATCTGCTCGCGCACGTCGAGCCCAACGCCGTCGTCGTGACCCTCAGCGCGGGCGACGGCAACCAGGTCGGGCTGCGTCTGCTGGCTGCGCTCCACGAGCGGGCGGCGCGGCAGGCGGCGGAGGTACGCTCCTAGATGGCACAGCACGGCGGCTCACTCGCAGTCCGTCAACAGAGTGCCCGCAACGTACGCGCGGCAGCGCCCCGTGCGGACGTGCCGCTGCGTGAGCGCGATGCTACAGACGGGTTGGCAACTATGGACCATGAATGCCTCGACACTTTGGCCGAACAACTGGTCGGCATGGGCTTGCGCGTGCGCTGGGATGAGCCGATGCGCGCACATACCACGTACCAGATCGGCGGACCGGCTGACCTGTTCGTGGAGGCAGCCGATCAGGGGATGCTGATCGCCGCCGTGCAGGCTGCGCGCGCCCAGGGCGTGGTGCCCGTTGTCCTCGGCGGCGGCGCCAACCTGCTCGTTGCCGATGCCGGTATCCGCGGTGTCGTGATCCACTACCGCGGCGCCGAGCACACCTTCTCCGAAGAGTACGGCGAGGTCTTTCTGTGGACCGAGGCGGGCGCGTTCCTCAAGGATCTGGCGCGCGAGAGCATCGCACGTGGCCTAGAGGGGCTTGAATGGGCGGTCGATGTCCCGGGGACCGTGGGCGGAGCGGTGGTCGGCAATGCCGGCGCCTATGGGGGCTACATCTGTGACTGCCTGCGCTCGGTCGAGGTGCTGGAGCCAGATGGCACGCTGTACACACTGGACAATGCGGGATGCGATTTTCGGTATCGAGACAGCCGGTTCAAGCGCCAACCGCGCGACGAGCGTTCGATCGTGCTCAGCGCCACGCTCGCCCTGCGCCCAGGCAACGCGGACGAGATCGCCGGGCGCGCAGCGCAGTACACCGAGTATCGCACGCAACGACACCCCGATGCTCCCAGCTGCGGCTCTGTATTCAAGCGGACGGACAAGTACCCGGCGGGCTTTTTGATCGAGCAGGCTGGACTCAAGGGCACGCAGCGCGGACAGGCGATGATCTCGCCCTTGCACGCCAACTATATCGTCAACCTGGGCGGCGCCAGCGCCGTGGATGTCAAAGCCCTGATCGACCTCGCGCGCGCGGAGGTCAGGGCGCAGTTCGGGGAGGAGCTGGAGCTCGAGGTGGAACTGGTAGGTGCGTGGTGAACGAGGCCCCGCGTAAGGGACACAAGCGGACGATCGGCGTCCTGTTCGGCGGACGATCGGGCGAGCACGAGGTCTCGCTGGCATCGGCGCGCTCGGTCATGGAGCACATCGACAGCCACAAGTACGACGTCGTCCCGATCGGGATCACCAAGCAGGGGACGTGGATCGTCGGTGGGGACCCAATGTACGCCCTGAGTGCGGGCATCCCTGCCGCCAGCCGTCCGGCGACGCTGCTGCCGGATCCCGCGCGCCCCGGGTTGTGGGATCTCGAGCCCGTAGCGCAAGGGCAGCTCGCGGCGCTGCCAGCGCACGACCAGGCGATCGTGGCGGTCCGCTTGGCGGAACTCGAGGTGGTCTTCCCGGTCCTTCACGGGACGTATGGCGAAGACGGCACCGTGCAGGGCCTGCTCGAGTTGGCTGGGGTGCCCTATGTCGGGTGCGGCGTGCTAGCCTCTGCGCTGGCGATGGACAAAGCGGCGGCGAATGCGGTCTTTCGTGCGCACGGCTTGCCCGTGTTGCCAGACATCGTGGTCACGCGCAAGGCGTGGCGCGCGGCGCCGGTGGACGTCGTGGCGCAGGTCGAGGCTGCCCTGACGTACCCGGTGTTCGTCAAGCCGGCGAACATGGGCAGCAGCGTGGGGATCACCAAGGTCCACGCACGCGATGAGCTGCCCGGGGCCCTTGACCTGGCGGCGCGCTATGACCGCAAGCTGCTCGTACAGCAGGGGATCCAACCGCGCGAGATCGAGGTGAGTGTCCTGGGCAACGATGCGCCGATCGCCAGTGTGCCGGGCGAAGTCGTGCCAAGCCGCGAGTTCTACGACTACCGCGCCAAGTACATCGACGACGACTCGGAGCTGCTCATCCCGGCGCCCCTGGACGCGGCGCTCACCGAGCGCGTGCGCGAGATGGCGATCGCCGCCTACAAGGCGTTGGATTGCGCCGGCATGGCGCGCGCGGACTTTTTGCTCGACAAGGTGAGCGGCGAGCTGTGGATCAACGAGCTGAACACGATCCCGGGCTTCACCCAGATCAGCATGTACCCAAAGCTCTGGGCGGCGACGGGGATCTCGTATGGCGAGCTGATCGACCGGCTGATCGAGCTGGCGATCGAGCGCCACGAGGACCGCAACCAGTCTCTCACATCGTATGCAGTAGAGGACGACGGCTAGGCATAGAGGCCCGCCTGGACAGGCAGGCTGAGGGGGAATCGAGTGCGGCGCACCACGAACGTGCGAAGCAGACGAAAACGGAGGACGGACAGGGGGCTGCCCCGCCTGCGCAAGTCCCGCTCGCGGTTCGAGAGCACGGCGAGCGTGACCGACTGGGGCATCTCGCGTCCGGGCGGCGGGCTCTCGCTGCGCGAGCTGCTGCTACCTCGCCGGCGCAACCGGCGCTCGCGGGAGCGGCTGAGCGACTATCGCGCACCGGCAGCGCCGGTGCGCGCGAGTGTGGCAGCGCGTCCTCGCGCGGCGGTCCAGATCAGCGCCGGTGCCGCCCTGAACCTGGCGCTCGCGCTCGCCCTGGCGTGTGTGCTGGTCTGGTTCTTTGCGTCCGATCGCTTCTACGTGAACCAGATCATCGTCAACGGCAACCAACGCGTCTCCACCGAGGCCATCGCCCTGGCAAGCGGGATACGCGGATACAGCATCTTCTGGGTCAACGGGCGCCAGGTCGCCGAGGCGGTCACAGCTGCGCTGCCGCCGATTCGCGCCGTCCAGGTCCGGTATGGGCTGCCCAACAAGGTTGTCCTGACTGTGGAGGAGCAGGGAGAGCAGGTGATGTGGCTGAGCGGCGGGCAGCGCTACTGGGTCGATCAGGAGGGTGGGTTCCATCCGGCGACTGGGGGCGACGACCCCGCGTTGCTGGTGCGCGATCTGCGTGCAGGCACGCCGATGGAGGTCGATCCCGAGGCCCTGTTGGCGGCGCGCGCGCTGGCGGCGTGGATGCCCGAGTTGACGGCGGTCGACTATGTGCCGGACAAGGGCCTGCACTTCCAACACGAACGAGGCTGGTTGGTCTATCTCGGGATCGGCGAGGACATGGGCGAGCGGGTCCGCGTCTACCGCACGCTCGAGGCGCAGTTCCTGGACGAGAGTGCGCAGCAACCGGTACTGGTCGACGTGCGCTTTCCCAAGCCCTACTACCGCCTGGCGGGGCAGTAGAGGGGAGGCGAGGTATGTGGTTGCCGCTGATTGGCCTGTTGCTGGGCTTGGTGATTGGCTCGCTGTTCTCGATCGCCATTCCGGTCGAGTACGCGCGCTATACCGCCCTCGCCATCTTGGCCTCGCTGGACTCGGTGCTGGGGGCGCTGCGCGCCGACATGCAGGGCCAGTACGACAACCTAATCTTTGTCAGCGGGTTCCTGGTCAATGCCATCCTGGCAGTCCTTCTCACCGTCGTGGGGGACCGCCTGGGTGTCGAGCTCTACTATGCTGCTTTGATCGCTTTCGGCGTGCGGATGTTCAACAACCTTGCTATCATCCGCCGGCTGCTGCTCCGCCGCCTGCGGGGGTGGTGGGAGAAACGCAGCGCGCCCGGCTAGCGCCAAGCACGCCGTGAGGAGGGTTTGGTGGAAAGGTCCATAGCCAGCATCGATGTCGGCACGACCAAGATCTGCACGCTCGTCGGAGAAGTGAGCGAGCTGGGCGTGCTGCGGATCGTGGGCGTGGGCGTTAGCCCTTCACGTGGGCTGCGCAAAGGCGTGGTCGTCAACGCTACCGAGGCGGCAGACGCGATCGTCTCCTCGGTTGATCGCGCCGAACGCATCTCTGGTTACCAGGTCACCCGGGCCTACGTCGGGATCGCGGGGCAGCACATCGCCTCGCGCAATAGCCGGGGCGTGGTCGCGATCCCGCGCGGCGACCAGGGGATCGTCGATGATGACGTCGCGCGCGCGCTCGACGCCTCGCAGGCGATTTCGATCCCGGACCATCACGAGGTGCTGCACGTTGTCCCGCGCGGGTTCTCGATCGACGGGCAGGAGGGGGTGAGCGATCCGCGGGGCATGTACGGCGCGCGCCTGGAGGTCGAGGCTCACCTCGTCACTGGTTCGACGCCGGCGGTCCAGAACCTGGTCAAGTGCATCCACTCGCTCAACATCGAGCTGGACGAGTTGATCGTCGCACCGTTGGCGTCGGGTGAGGCAGTGCTGACCGACACAGAGCGGGCGATGGGCGTCGCCCTGGCGGACATTGGCGGCGGGACGACGGACATTGCGATCTTTATTGAGGGCAGCGTGTGGCACACGGCGATCCTGCCGGTTGGGGGCAATCACCTGACCAACGACGTCGCCATCTGCCTGCGGACGCCTTTCGAGGAGGCGGAGGAGCTCAAGCGCACGTGGGGCCACGCCTGTCCAGACCAGGTCCCCGCCGACCGCGAGCTGGACATCGCCGCCTTTGGCGAGGAACCGCACCAAAAGATCACGCAGCGGCAGCTTGCCGAGGTGCTGCACGCGCGCGTCACCGAGATCGCCTCCATGATCCTGCAAGAGATCAAGCGCTCGGGCTACGATGGCCTTCTGCCAGCGGGCGTCGTCCTGTGTGGCGGGACCGCCGAGCTGCCCGGGATCAGCGAGGTCGTGCGCCAGGTGGTTGGGCTGCCGGTGCGGATCGGCAGCCCGCACAACCTGGAGGGGCTGGTGGATACCCTGACCCGTCCTGCGTACGCGACGGGGGTGGGCCTGCTCACCTGGGAGCAGAACCACAAGTCAACCGTGCGTCCGCGTCCCGTCAGGCCATCGCTGGGCAGCCGCGTTGCCCAGTGGTTCCGCGTCTTCCTGCCCGACCAGGGATAAGAAGGGCACGAAGCGAGCGGTGGGCCTGGCCAAACCAGAGCAGCAGGGGGGTCTTTGCATGAGCAAGTTATCGACTGGGGATGTAACTAGGGAAGGAGATGAAGGGATGGATGGACAGATGCGTGAAACGGTTGAGAACTTTGCCCGCATCAAGGTCATGGGCATGGGCGGAGGCGGCTCGAATGCGGTGAACCGCATGATCCAGGAGGGCATCCAGGGCGTCGAGTTTGTCGCCGTGAACACGGACTCGCAGGCGCTCATGCTCTCCAATGCCCCCATGCGCATCCGGATCGGCGAAAAGCTCACCAAGGGCCTCGGCTCCGGGGGCGACGCCGATATGGGGCGCAAGGCGGCTGAGGAGTCGAGCGACGAGCTGTACGAGGCGATGCGCGGCGCCGACATGGTCTTCCTCACCGCCGGCATGGGCGGCGGCACGGGCACCGGGGCGACGCCGATCGCCGCGTCGATCGCGCGCGAGGTCGGGGCATTGACGATCGGGGTCGTCACCCGTCCCTTCACTTTCGAGGGCTCGCGCCGCGCCCAGGTCGCCGAGGAGGGGATCCAGCAGCTCAAGGAGCAGGTGGACACGCTGATCGTGATCCCCAACGACCGCTTGCTGCAGATCGTCGACAAGCGCGCCTCGCTGCAAGACGCCTTCCGCGTTGCCGACGACGTGCTGCGCCAGGGCATCCAGGGCATCTCGGAGCTGATCACCGTGCCGGGGCTGATCAACCTGGACTTTGCCGATGTGCGCGCGATCATGAGCGAGGGCGGCGCAGCGCTTATGGCGGTCGGGCACGGCACCGGCGAGAGCCGGGCGGTCGATGCGGCGCAGTCTGCGATCTCGAGCAAGTTGCTCGACGTGACGATCGATGGCGCGCGGGGCATCCTGTTCAACGTCACGGGTGGCCCCGACCTGAGCCTGTTCGAAGTCAACGAGGCTGCCGAGATCATCCGTCAGACAGCGCATCCTGAGGTGAACATCATCTTTGGTGCGGTGATCGACGAGGCGATGGGCGATGAGGTGCGGATCACCGTCGTGGCGACGGGTTTCGATACCGCATCCCCACGGGCCAGTGCGCTGCGCCGTCCTGCGGCGGCTCAGACCAGCGCGCCGGAGCGCTCCGAGCCCGCACGGGAACCCCGACAGCCGTCGCGCTCGCACATCGAGGTCCAGATCCCGCAGTTCTCGCAGACCGATGAGCTAGACATCCCGCCCTTCCTGCGTCGTCGCTGACGACAGTCGTGACCGGGGGTAGAGGCTGCATATCCTGGGCCTCTGCCCCGGTCACTGGGCGGGCGCGGAGGGCTGCGCTAGGCAACCAGGATCACGACAGAGCGTGCGCATGCCGTATAGGCAGTGGCATGGAGCGGGGGCTCCTGCCCTGGCTCCGCGATGTCCGCTGGCGAGGGCAGTGACGTGTCGACGAACCGCCGCCATGGTCGGTCTGGGGGACGTGGAGGCAGCTCGAACTGCAGGTCGTCCCAGTAGGCGTTGAACAGGACGTGGATCACCTCGTCCTCATTCTCGTCGGCTAGGGTGAGCGCGAGGCTGTGCGAAACGTGACTCCAGTCCGGTTCTTCGAGGCGCACGCCGTGGAACGTGATCTCGCCCTGCGAGAGCTCGTACCATCCGTTCGCGCCGTTGCCGTTCGGCAGCGTCAGCAGGTTGAGCACGCGTCGTGCGCGATGAAAACGCACCATGTGCCGCACGAACCGCAGTAGCCCCCCGTTCTGCCTGACGTCTTCCCAGTTGAACCAGCTGATCTCATTGTCCTGGCAGTACGCGTTGTTGTTGCCCTCCTGCGTGCGCCGGACCTCGTCGCCGTAGAGCAGCATGGGCGTCCCTTGTGAGACGAGCAGGATGGCGATCGCGTTCTTGATCTGCCGCAGCCGTACCGCCTCGATCCCCGGAACGGTGGTCGGTCCCTCCACGCCATAGCTCTCGCTATAGTTGTCGTCCCTCCCATCCCGGTTTCCCTCGCCGTTGGCCTCGTTGTGCTTGCGTCGATACGATACCAGGTCGTTGAGTGTGAACCCATCGTGGCACGTGATAAAGTTGACGCTCCGGTACGGGGCGTGGTAGGGTGCGGAATAGATATCCCGGCTGCCCGTCACGCGCGCCGCGAAATCCATCACCGTCTGATCGTCGCCACGCAGGAAGCGGCGCACGTCGTCCCGGTATCGCCCGTTCCACTCGGCCCAGCGGTGCCCGGCAAACGTCCCCACCTGGTATAGGCCTGCCGCATCCCATGCCTCGGCGATGATCTTGGCGCCGACCAACTGCGGATCGAGCTCGATATCCCACACGATGGGCGGGCTGCGCATCGGATTGCCCCACTCGTCGCGCGACAGGACCGAGGCGAGGTCGAACCGGAACCCGTCCACGTGCATCTCGGTCACCCAGTAGTGGAGGGCATCCAGGATCAGGCGGCGGACGATCGAGTGATTGCCGTTCAACGTGTTCCCGGTCCCGCTATAGTCCCGGTATTGCCGCCGGTCGTGGTCCAGGATGTAGTAGGCCCGGTTCTCGAGACCGCGAAACGAGATCGTCGGGCCACGCCCATCGCCCTCGGCCGAATGGTTGAACACCACGTCCAGGATCACTTCGATTCCGGCGCGATGTAGTGCCTTGACCATATCGCGGAACTCGCGGACTGGATCCCCCTCCTCGAACGAGGTGCAGTAGCCGCGATGCGGCGCGAAAAAGCCAACCGGGTTGTACCCCCAAAAGTTGCCCGTGCACGTGATCTGGTTTACCCCGTTCGCCCTGAGGCGATCGTGGACGTCCTGCTCGTCGTATTGCTGGACCGGCAAGAGCTCGACAGCCGTGATCCCCAACTCCTGCAGGTAGGGGATCTTTTCGATCACCCCGTGGTAGGTCCCTGGGTGCGCAACTCGCGCCGACGGGTGCTTGGTGAACCCACCCACGTGCATCTCATAGATCACGGTCTCGCTGAACGGCGCATTGAGCGGTGTGTCCCCTTCCCAGTCATAGTCGCTTGGGTCGGTCACCACCCCTTTGAGTGCGGAGGCGCAGTTGTCGTTCGGCCCCTTGGCCTCCTCGCGCGACCAGTTGTCGCCATAGATGATCTCGCGCGCGTACGGGTCGAGCAGGACCTTGTTCCGGTTGTAGCGGTGTCCCTCGTGCGGTGCATGCGGACCATCGACGCGATAGGCATAGATTTGGCCTGGCGCGAGCCCGTGCACGAACACGTGCCAGTAGGCGAACGTCCGGTTGACGTGTTGGTTGAGCAGGATCGTGTGGGCGGGAGATGCATCATCGTGTCGATCAAAGAGCAGCAGTTCGACCGAGGTGGCGTGCTGGCTGTAGAGCACGAACTGCACACCCTCTGGCAAGACTGTCGCCCCCAAGGGATAGGGGCGACCGGGTGTGGTCCGCAGCGACTGTGGCATAGATTGGCCTCCGAGTGACGGAATCGCGGTGCCCTGTCACCCGGCTGACAACTGAAGCTGGGTCTGGCCCAGTCCTGGTGCGCATCGGGCACACGCTGGCGCCTATTGTAGCATGCTCGTCCCGTATGCGCAACGCCGGACATTTTAAGGAAAGAACAGGCCCAAATGCCCGATTTTGCCTTGCCTTCTGCCCCGCTTTGTGGTATCATGGCTGTAGCTGAGAGCACTACATTTAGTGGTTCTTCGTTTTACAACTCCTACATATGGTACTTGGGTGTCTGCAGGCGGTCTGTCGGGGGGACGTTCTGCGTGGGGGGTTCTGCCGCGCAGGTGGTGCGACATAGCGTCCACGTACGCTTGCTCCTGCTCTCGTAGACAGCCGGCGTTTGGCGCTGTGCGGCCCTGAGCTGCGAGCGCCGGTACGTGCCGTTCCATGTTGACACCGCTGTCTCGTGTCCTGCCAATGTGGATCCGATGCCGCGCGAGGCGCTACTGCCTTGGGCGCTGTTCTTTTCTCTGGCGATGTTGTGGTGGACCTGGCCCTGGTCTCGGTCGTGGAGGGCGGCATGAAGTGTCCGTTCTGTGGCTCTGGCGATTCTCACGTGATCGATACCCGCACGTCGGGGGAGCGGATCCGGCGGCGGCGTGAGTGCATGTCGTGCGGCAAGCGCTTCACGACTTACGAGCGCGTGGTCCTCAGCAACCCGATGGTCGTCAAGCGTGACGGGCGCCGCGAAGAGTTCGACCCAGAAAAGCTGGCGCTGGGCGTGCGCAAGGCATGTGCGAAACGACCGATCTCGATGGAAGATCTGGAGAGACTGGTCGACCAGGTCGAGTCCGAGGTACAGCACCTGGGCAAGGCCGAGATCCCCAGCCGCGTGATCGGCGATATGGTGATGGAGCGGCTGCGCGATCTGGACGAGCTGGCGTACATCTTGTTCGCCTCCGTGTACCTCCCCCTGACTGACCTGGAGAGCATGAAAGAGGAAGTCGACCGACTGCTCGACCACCGTTCTGGTAGCTGACCCCGACAACAAACCAGACTGATCCGATCCTGAAGGAGACCGGGATGCCTGTCGACCGTGTTGTAAAGCGAGATGGTACGGTTGTTGCCTTTGATCGGTCGCGCATCGAGCGTGCGATCTATGCCGCCGCGCGCGCCTCGGGGCTTGGCGAGGGCCGGCCCTGGGCAGAGACGATGTCCTGGGCGGTAAGTGGCTTGATCGAGGAGCGGTTCGGCAGCAATGGCCATTTCCCCCAAGTCGAGGACATCCAGGACATCGTCGAAGAGGTCCTGATCAAGTCGGGCAATCCGCGCGTTGCCAAGTCGTACATACTCTACCGGCAGCAGCGCGCTGAGGTACGCGATGCCCGTCGTATGATGCTGGATGCTGAAAAGCTGGTCGACGACTATTTGCAGCGTG
Organism: Anaerolineae bacterium; assembly: GCA_016929775.1. Next base: position 16,517 of record JAFGIE010000064.1, on the reverse strand, counting down.
CGGACTGGCGGGTCACAGAGAACAGCAACATGAGCTACTCGCTGCAGGGGCTCAACTTTTACATTGCCTCCTCGATCGCCGCGCGCTACTGGCTGCAAAAGGTGTACCCGCCCGAGGTGCAGAACGCGCATACCGACGGGGACTTTCACATCCACGACCTGGGCATGCTGTCGACCTACTGCTGCGGGTGGGACCTGCAAGACCTGCTGCGCATGGGCTTTGGCGGCGTGCCGGCGATGCTCGAGAGTAAGCCCGCCCGTCACTTTCGTACCGCACTCGGGCAGCTGGTCAACTTTTTCTACACGCTGCAGGGCGAGTCCGCGGGCGCGCAGGCCATGTCGAGCTTTGATACGCTGCTCGCGCCCTTTGTCCGCTACGATGGGCTCGACTATCCCGCCGTCCGGCAAGCTATGCAAGAGTTCGTGTTCAACATCAACATTCCCACTCGCGTCGGGTTCCAGACGCCCTTTACCAACCTGACCTTCGATCTGGTGCCCTCGCCCGTGCTGCGCGACGAGCCGGCGATCGTCGGCGGGGAGCTGTTGTCCGAGACCTACGCCGACTTTCAGGTCGAGATGGACATGATCAACCGCGCCTTTGCCGAGGTCATGCTGGATGGGGATGCCAAGGGACGTGTCTTTACCTTCCCGATCCCGACCTACAACATCACGCGCGGTTTCGACTGGGACAACCCCGTGCTAGAGCCGGTGTGGCGCATGACGGCAAAGTACGGGATCCCGTATTTCAGCAATTTCGTCAACAGCGACATGAAGCCCGAAGACGCGCGATCGATGTGCTGCCGCTTGCGACTCGACAACCGCGAACTGCGCAAGCGGGGTGGGGGGCTCTTTGGCGCCAACCCCCTCACCGGCTCGATCGGCGTGGTTACGATCAACATGGCGCGCTTGGGCTACCTGGCAGAGAGCGAGGACGAGTTCTTTGAGCGGTTAGTGACGGTGATGGATCGCGCGCGCACCAGCCTCGAGATCAAGCGCAAGATCCTCGAGCAGTTGACAGAGCAGGGCCTCTATCCCTACAGCCGTCACTACCTGAACGCGATCAAGGAGAGCCAGGGCGCGTACTGGGCCAACCACTTTTCGACGATCGGCCTCAACGGCATGAATGAAGCCTGTATGAACTTCCTCGGCATGGACATCGGCGAGCCAGGAGGCAAGGCCTTTGCCCTCCGTGTGCTCTCAGCCATGCGCGATCGCCTCTCCGAGTACCAGATCGAAACCGGACATCTGTATAACCTCGAGGCGACGCCTGCCGAGGGCGCGACGTACCGCCTGGCCAAGTTGGACAAGGCGCTCTATCCCGAGATCATCACGGCGGGGACGCAAGAGGTGCCTTACTATACCAACTCGACCCACCTCCCGGTGGGGTATACGGACGACATCTTTGACGCGCTGGAGCACCAGGACGACCTGCAGGTCCTGTACACTGGCGGCACTGTACTGCACGGTTTCATCGGGGAGCAGATCGATGACTGGCGGCAGGCGCGGCTCTTGGTGCGCCGGATCGCCGAGAACTACCGCCTGCCCTACTATACGCTCACGCCAACTTTTAGCATCTGCCCTGTACACGGGTACATTGCCGGAGAGCATCCCTTCTGCCCGTACGACCACAGCGAAGAGGATTTGGAACGGTTTGGCATCGTCACGTCCGACGGGGACTGATCAAGGAGAGAACCATGTCTGACAAGGTGAAAAAGATCCCGTGTGAGGTGTACTCCCGGATCGTAGGCTACCTGCGTCCGGTTCAGAACTGGAACAAGGGCAAGCGGCAGGAGTTCGAGGACCGCCAGACGTACCGCGTGGAGACAGCTGGCAAAAAGTAGATGCACGTCAAGGGTTGGGTCAAGTCGACTTTGCTCGACTATCCGGGCAAGATCGCAGTTGCCCTGTTCTGTGGGGGCTGCAATTTCCGTTGTCCCAACTGCCACAACGCAGAGCTGGTGCTCGATCCGCAGGACATCCCCGACTTGCCTGAGGACCAGATCTGGGATCTGCTGCGGCGCAGACAGGGGTTCCTGGATGGCGTCGTGATCAGCGGCGGCGAGCCCACGCTGCAGTCCGATCTCGCCGCCTTTGCCCGGCGCGCACGGGCTCTCGGCTATGCCGTCAAGCTGGACACGAACGGCTATCGGCCCGACGTCCTGGAGGACGCGATCGCCGGGCAGTGGGTCGACTATGTGGCCATGGACGTCAAGGCGCCGCTGGACAAGTACGATCTGCTCGTCGGGGTGACGGTCGACACCAGGCGCATCGAGCGCAGCATCGGTCTGCTGCTCGACAGCTCGGTCGAATACGAGTTCAGGACGACCGTCGTGCCCAGCCTGCTCGTAGAAGACGACATCGTGCGCATCGCGCAGCAGATCGCCGGTGCGCGCGTCTACTACCTGCAGCAGTTCGTCGCCCACAACACGATCGATCCGGACATGCTCTCTTTGGAACCCTACCTGCCCGAGCGCCTTCGGTCGATGGCTGATCTGGCCCGTCCGTGGGTGCGCGAGGTCGGGGTCCGCGGCGTGTGACCCCGTTCGCGCGCGAACGAGGGCGCGCCTGGGAGGGGCTCGTGTCCGATTTCACAGCCAAGTTCTGGGGGGCTCGCGGCGGGTACCCGGTGCCAGGACCGGGCACGCTCGAGTTCGGCGGCAACACCACTTGTCTCGAAGTACGCGCCGGTCCGCACCTGATCGTACTGGATGCCGGGACGGGCATCATCGGCCTGGGACGCGCGCTGGTCGAGCGCCGCGCGCGCCTGGGTGAGCCTGTCGTTGGCAACCTGCTGTTCACCCACGGACACCACGATCACACACAGGGCCTGCCCTTCTTTGCCCCGTTCCACCACGCCGACACCGCGTTCTGCGTCTATGGCCCCCCCATGTTCGGCGAGGGGCTCGAGGAGACGATCAGGGGGCTGGTTCTCTCGACGATCTTGCCGGTCTCGCATCGCGTCATGCGCGGCATCCGCACGATTCGCGAGCTGATGGGCGGGCAGATCCTGATCCTGACCGAGCCCGGGGCCCCGGCTGAGATATCCGACGTCGACGCTGCGCCGTCCCTCGACCTGCCCGACGCGGTCGCGATCGCCGTGCATCACAGCGCCAACCATCCCAAGGGCGGCTCGCTCTGCTACCGGATCGCCTATCGTGGCAGGCGCCTCGCCTTCGCCACCGACACAGAGGGCTATGTCGGCGGCGACGTGCTGCTCGCGCGCTTTGTGTCGGGCGTCGACGTCCTGATCCATGACGCCGAGTACACGACCGACGAGTACACGGGGCCCCCCGCACGGCGACAGGGGTGGGGACACAGCACCTGGGAGATGGCAGTGCAGGTGGCGCAGCGCGCCGGGGTCGGTCGCCTGGTGTTGACGCACCACAATGCGCGCCACGACGACGGCTTTCTCCGCCAGCTGGAGCGGGAGGCCCAGGCAGCGTTCCCATCAGCGCTCCTGGCGCGGGAGGGCATGACGATCGCGCTGTGATGGGCGCGGCGCTAGGGCGAAACGGTCGGCCCAGGCAGCTCCAGCACGTCGCCGGTTGCCCGCCCTGTGGCGTCCAGCACGGGCAGGCGCTGCATCGTCTCCAGCAGGTACCAGCCGATCGCGATCCGGTAACTGCCGGACGGCGCATCGGGGTCCAGGCGCACCACGTACCGGTCCTCGATCGCTTCCCCCTCGACCCACGCGCTGGTCGGGTGCGTGCCCTCCTGGGGCCATCCATCTGCCTGCCCGCGCAGGGAGCCATCAGGCGCGATCAGCTGCACGGTCAGCGTATAGTCGTCTTCCATCGCCTGCAGGCACTCCCAGCGCACCTCGAGCGACAGCGCCTCGCCGGGCGCCAGTCTCTCCGCGTCTGGGTGCACTTCCAGGAGCAGGATCCGGTCGGCATAGTTGACCGTTCCCGCCGCCGCAGGGGCGCGTCCGGCGACCGTGAGCGGCGGGAGCGAGAGCGCCGTGTCCTCGACGCGCAGCCATCCTGCCACGAACGACACGCGATCTCGTGTGCTGGCGTTGCGCACGCCAACCTGTACGCGGTATACACCATGCGTGGCGGGCATCACCAGGGCGTGCTCGGTGATGATCGTCGCGCCCGGCGTCCACTGGGAGGTGGGGTAGGCGCCATCCCCTGGGGGCGACCACGTCCATGCCCCGTCCGTCGCGCCCCAGACGCGCGTCCCGATCTCCAGGTCCGGTAGGGGAGCCAGCGCCTGCCAGTAAAGGGTCAGCCTGACCCGCCCCGTAGGTGGCGCCTGGCTCGGCAGGTCATAGCCGACGATTTGCCATGCGCCCGGGGCGATCGCACGGAGGCGCTGTGCGATGGCTGGCTTTGCCGCCGCTGGATCTGGCGGCGCGACCACGATCTCTTCCAGGGCGAGCCACGTTCCCTCGCCGTTCGGGAGGCCCTCGATCGCAAAGGGCGCCGCCAGGGCGACCTGCAGGGCGTACACGCCGGGCGGGGTCGCCGCCGGGATCGATACCTCGTGCCAGTCAGGGATCACCTCGCCCGGTTTCCACGCCCCGGTGGGGTACATGCCGCTCACCGGGTGCGCCGCCGATGACCACCAGACCTGCCCGTCCTGCCCTACCAAGCGCAGGTTGACCTCACGGTTGTCCGTGACTCGCTCCGCGGCGTACCACGTCAGCGTGACGCGGAGTGGTTCGCCGGCATGCCGCGGGCCTGGCGCCTCGATCTCGTGACCGAGCAGGCGCACCTGCTCCCCAAACGAGACCCCCTCCCTGCCGGCGTTCACTCCCGGCGTGCGCGGCGCTGTGCCGACCTCGACCAGCGGACCCAGCGACCGCAGGTGGTACGCGCCTTCCAGTCCGGGCAGGAACCGCGCCAAGTACACGCTCTTGCCCTGGGCCAGATCCCAAGCCAGGCGATCGCGGTACGCCTGTTCGTCGCCGAGGAGCACGACGTCGAGGTCTGGGCGTCGTCCCTCGATCCGGGCATGGTAGTCGAGCGGCGGGTGCTTTTCCCGGTCTGCCAACAGCGTCGCCCCGGGCGCGATCGGTTGTGCGATCGCGTATGCGCCCCACTCGCTCAGGTTCCGCTCGGCGCGCGCGTCGACCTGTGGCCCGTTGTGCCACACCAAGCGCGCCGGATAGAGGGCCAACAGCGACCAGAAGGCGGCTGCTGCGTAGCCGCTGGCGCGTGATGCGACGGCGCGCGCCCTCTCCCGCTGCGCGATCCACTGGGCGGTCTCCCACAGCGCCAGCGCGCCGCTGGCGATCCACAGCGCGTCGATCATGTGGTTGGGGATGAACGAGTTCACGTCGTTATAGTACGCATACCACACTGTGCCCCACACATAGTACGTGGCGTAGGCAAGCGTGGTGCATGCGACCGTCCGCCAGCGGCGACGCAGCAACAGCCGGAGCCAGCCGAGTGCGCCGAGGACCACGCCGGGGTACCCGTACTGCTGGAGGAGGAAGCGCCAGAACATGTGCACGCGTGCCCGGTTTGCCCAGTCCATGAGGCGCACCGCGGGCCCATAGTCGGCGCCGGCGATGTACTGCAGGAACTCGGGGACCGACATGATCCAGCCCTGGGTCGCCGCGCGCCAAGGGATGTAGAGATAGACCAGCAGCGGTGCGAGGGCAAGGCCCAGCGCCGGCAGCCAGGTGCGTGGACGCCGTAAGATGCCCGGATCGCGCCACAGTAGGTACAGCGCCAAGGCTGGAGCGAGCATGAGCATCGTCCGGTGGTGTCCTAGGCTCAGCCCGTAGGTGAGGGCGAGCCAGCGCAAGTGGGGATGTGGTCCCCGTGCTTCGGGATCGGTGCTGCCAAAGGCGACATACAGGACCAGCGCGACAAAGAGCGCGTTGAGCGTGTACTTTTCCGGGCGTACTGCCTGGGTCCACAAGGTGTGCGAGAACGCGAACAGCAACGCGCCAAGCGCGGCCACCGGGCGCGCGACCACCGTGCGCGCGTCGAGCACGCGCCGCGCTGTGAGATAGAGCAGCGGTACGCTGGCGGCGGCATAGAGCGCGCAGAGCACGTTGATCCGCCGGGCGATGCTGCCAAAGGGGTAGACCAGCAGCCACAAGCGCCCCAGAATGGGGAACAGCGGGTAGCCGGTCGGGTGGGCAAAGCCCAGCGTCGCCGATACAGCCTGCAGCTCGTACCCGTCGCGGGTGCCCACCCCCGGGGTGAGCGTGCTCAGGTACGCCGCCAGCGCAGCGGCAAAGAGCAGCGCGCCGATCAGGCGGTCGTCGCGGAGGCGCAGCCGCGGCATAGCGAGCACCAAGCACACCACGACGGCGCTGGCGAACAGGATCGATGCCTGCAGCAGGTTGGGCGCTGGCTGGGGGAGGTAGAGTGCCAAAGCGTAGAGCGGCAAGAGGGATGCGCCGCTGCCCTTGCCCCAACGCCACCAGGCGGCGGCGATCAAGGCGCCGACCGTGATAGTCAGCAGCGCTGCCGGTCCCCAGCGATAGGTGGGCAGGCGCATCGACGGCATGTCCGCCAGCACGCGGCTGAGGAAGGCGCCCAAGACAAGGCCCGCGCCCGCGGCGGTCAGCGCCGCGCGCACGCGCGCTGTGTCCTGCCAGGCCTCCTGCGCGTCTGCTCGAGCGGGCATCTCAGTACAGCTGAAAGTAGTAGTTCAGGATCTCGGCGACCACGGGCATCGCGCTGACCGCCCCTTCCCCACCGTTGTAGACAAAGGCCACCACGGCGATCTCGGGGTCCTCGTAGGGGGCAAACGCCGTGAACCACGCGTGCGTTGGCAAGTTGCCGTTCTTGTCCGCCGGAAACCGGGGATCGTAGAACTCGGCTGTGCCGGTCTTGGCGGCGACTTTGAGCCCGCCGCCGACCTGCAGCCACATTGCCGTGCCCCGTTCGACCGCAGCACGCATGCCGCGCCGCACTGCCTCGAGGTGCTCGTCGGCGATCTCCAGTTCGCGCACCACTTGGGGGGTGAAGGGTCGGACCACGTTCCCGTCTGCGTCGCGGATTTCAAAGACCAGCCGCGGCGCGTAGACCGTGCCGCCGTTGGCGACCGTGGCAGCCGAGCCCACCACCTGCAGCGGCGTGGCAAGCACGAACCCCTGCCCGATCGTCATATTGTACGTGTCGCCCGTGGTCCACTGCTCGCTATAGTTGACCCGCTTCCATTGCTGGGTCGGCACTAGGCCCGACGCCTCGGCGGGCAGATCGATGCCCGTGGGATTGCCGTATCCGAATGCCTCGCTGTAGCGGACCATCCGCTCCAAGCCGAGGCCCTCGATCTGGTCGGGGAAGCCCCCGCCGATCGTGTAAAAGTAGATGTCGCACGAGTAAGCAATCGCGGACTCGTGGCTCAGGCGCCCGTGTCCATAGCCCAGCGCGTGCGTCCAACAATAGAACGGCTGCGCCAAGAGAGGGTCGTCCGGGTAGTACTTGTTCGGGAGCCACAGCGTGCCCGAGTCCGAGGGGCACGTGATCAGCGTCCAGCGGTTGACCACCTCTTCCTCGAGCGCCGCCGAGGCGGCGACGAGCTTGAAGGTCGATCCCGGCGGGTACTGACCGCCGATCGCGTGGTTGACCAGCGAGTGCCATGGGTCGGTGTTCAGCCGCGCAAAGTCCTTGCTCGCGATCCCCTGTGCAAAGAGGTTGTTGTCGTAGGTCGGTAGGCTGACCATCGCCAGGATCTCGCCCGTGTGGACCTTTTGCACGATCGCGACTGCCGACCCGGATCGGACCTTGTCCATCGTTGTGCGCAGTACCTGCTCGGTGTAGCGCTGCAAGTCAAGGTCGAGCGTCAGGACCAGGCTCTGTCCAGCCTGGGGGGCGATCTCTTGCCCGATCGTCTGCACCTCGCGCCCCGCGACGTCGACCTCGACCGTCTTGGCGCCCTTGGCGCCGCGCAGCACGTCTTCGTAGCTCGCCTCGAGACCGGCGAGGCCGATCGAGTCGTCCGGTTCGTAGCCTTGCTCCTCGCCATAGTGGTCCTCTGCTCCAGACGGGATCGGCCCCATGTAGCCCAGGATGTGAGCCGTCAAGGCTTCGGTCAGGTACTCACGGTATGGGGACAGCTCGATCAGGACGCCGGGCAGGTCGAGGTGCTGCTCCTCGATCGCAAAGGCGACCTCTTGCGTCACATCGCGCTGGAGCACGATCGGCTGGTACGGCGCGTACAGTCCCCCCTGGGCGACCTGCTCTCGCAAGCCCAGCCGTGCCGTCCCCTGGTAGGGGGGATAAGCGGGCGGCGCATAGTCGCTCTCCAGGGGTAGCTCTAGCAGGACGTGCAGCCGCTGCAGCACGGCTTCCGTCGCCTCTTCGTCGTCGGGCAAGTAGGCAGGGATGAGCAGCACGTTGAAGCGGGGGACGTTGCGCACGAGGAGCGCGTGGGTGCGGTCGTACATGACGCCCCGTGCCGCATCGGTGCGGACCAGGCGGGTGCGGTTCTGCTGTGCGGCGGCGCGGTACTGCTCTCCAGCCACGACGCTCAGGCGCCACAGCCGCAGCCCGAACAGGGCAAAGACCGTCACGACCGCCAGCTGCAGCAGCGTGATGCGCAGCGTCGATGTCGACCAGATCCGTCTTGCCCCGGGCGTCTCCATCGCGATCCCCTCACTCGTCTCCAGGCAGTCCCACGACCAACGCCATGTTGCCCAGGTAGGCAAAAGAGCGCTCGAACTCCGCGCCGAGGTAGAACTCTTGCGTGCCCTTGTATGGCTCGTTGGCCCACAGCCCGTTCGCGTTGTACCCGCTCACCAGCACGACGTGCTCGTAGGGGATCAGGGTCACTGTCTGCCCGTCGCTCGTCTCCACCTGCACCGGTGTCTGTACCTGGAGGTCGTACGTGATCCAGGCGAGGACCAGCCGTTCGCGGCGCAGGTGCTCCCTGATCGCGTCGATCCCGCCGTTCAGCGGTTCGACCTGCAGCCCGTGCTGCAGCAGGACCTCGCGTATCGGCTCCGCATAGACGCCATAGTCCTCGATCCCGCCGTATGGGCCGTCGATCTCACCGCGAAACCCCAGGTGGGGGTTGTCGTGCCGGGGCAGGGCAGCGAGTATGGCCTCCTCTGACAGGTCGACCCCAAAGTAGTTGGCTGCCATCGCCGCAGCGCTCGACTCGCAGCCCAATCTGTGCGCCTGCTTGTGCACCGGCGCGTCCAGGATCAGCGCCAGCGGCGGCGCCCCGATCACGGTAGAGGCGCCCGCGCCAACCGGCGTCGCGGTAGGCTGGGCGGCGACCGCCGTCGCCGTCGCCAGCACGCGCCGCGCCACTGCCAGCTCGCTCTCCAGGCGTGCGATCTCGATCGCCTGGGCGCGGCGCGTCTGCTCCGCGTGCACTGCTCCCCACAGCGAGCGCGCGTTCTCCCCTTGCTGTGCGTCGGGAGTCCCTTCGGTCTGCTGCGCACGGTGCAGGGCCTCGGCTTGGCGCGTCGATCGGGCGACGAGCTGTCGCTGGCGGGGCGCCACAAAGCCCAGCCACGTCGCCAGTCCCAGCGCGATCAGGCTGACTGCGAGCAACGCGATATAGGCCACAGAGAGGGTGTCGAGGCGCCCCACGCGCCGGCGCCGCGCCGGCGCTTCGGACGACATGAGCATGTCCCGTGTGCGCGCCTCAGACCGGTGGTTCACAGGCTGATCTCCTCTCTCGCTGTGCGATGGTGCAGGCGCCGCACTAGTAGGTAGACGATCGGCATTCCCAGCGAGTTGACCAACAGGCTGGGTAGCACGATGTGGCGCAAGCTCTCCGCCCACGACGTCTGCCATCCCAACATGCTCAGCAGTCCAAGCGTGATCAGCTGATAGAGCAGCGTCGCCAGCGGGATAATGGCGATCGGCAGCAGGATGTCCAGGCGCAGCACGTTCCGAGGTCCGAACCCCGAGACAAAGCTGACCGCCAGGAGAGCCAGCGTGGAAACGCCAAAGGGCGCCCCGGAAAAGAGGTCCATCACTACCCCGCCCACCAGGGCCCACAGCATGCCCTCTTCTGGCCCACGCAGGATGCTCCACGACGTCACTGCCATCAAGACCAGGTCCGGCTGCACACCCAGGATCGCGATGCGTGGCATGACGGTGCTCTGCAACAGCGCGAGCGCGAACATCAGGAGAAATGCCACGTACTGGTTCATGGCGTCGGCGTGCCTTCTGCCCCCGGCGTGCCATCCGCCGCCGGCGTGTCCTTTGCCGCTGGCGTGTCTTCCCCCTCCGTCGCGCCCTCGTCGTCCAGCGCCCCTTGCACATCCACTGCTTCGAATGACGTGATCACCAGCACCGTCTCCAGCTTGTCAAAGTTGACGGACGGGGAGACGACGGCGCGCTGGAACGGGTCGATGTCTCGTTGCTCGACCTCGGTGACCTGCCCCACGACCAGCTGCCTGGGATAGCTGCCTCCCATACCGGAGGTCAGGATCACATCGCCTACAGAGATGCTCGCGTCCTGCGGGATATAGTCCATGATCAGCTCTTGGCCCAGGTGTCCCGACACCACGCCCGGTGCGCGCGAGGACTGGACGAGGACCACGACAGAGCTCGACGGATCGACGATCAGGAGCACCTTGGCCCAGTTGGTGCCCACCTGGTGGACGTGACCCACCAGCCCGCGCTCTTCGACGACAGGCATCCCCTTCAGGATCCCGTCGCGCGTGCCGATGTCGATGATCAGCACCGACATGAAGTTGTTCGGCTCGTACCCGATCACGCGTCCCCGGACCTCGGCAGCCTTGAGCACGTACTGCGGATACGCCTCCTTGAACGCGAGCTTTTTCCGCAGGTCCTCATTCTGCGCCTCGACCTCCTTGAGGCGCACGTTCTCGACCATCAGGCTGTCGACCAGGCTCTCCAGCCGCTCGTTCTGGGCGCGCAGGTCGCGCAAGTCGCGCAGCGCGGTGCTGGCGCTCACGGCGCGTTCTGTGAGCGAGTCGACGAGGCGCTGCACGGGGGTCGTGAGCTGGAGCAGGATGCCCTCCACGGGCGCGAGGGCTCCCAGTTCGTCGAGGATCAGGCCCAGTACGATCACCAGGCCTAGCGTGCCGAGCAGCACAGCGCGCGAGCGCAGGTTCTGCATGGCGTCTCTCCCACGTGCCTAGCGGCGGCGCGGGCGGACGGTGGAGCGTCGGTCGAGCGAAGACAGGATCTTTTCCAGGCGGTCGAGGTCTTCGAGCACCTTGCCCGCGCCGCGTGCCACGCACGTCATCGGTTCCTCTGCGGTGTAGCAGCGCATGCGGGTCTCTTCTGAGAGCCGCTCGGCTAATCCCTGCAGCTGCGCCCCGCCGCCCGCAAGACAGACGCCTTGTTCCATCAGGTCAGAGATCAGCTCGGGCGGCGTCTCGTCCAGCGTGTCGCGCACGGCTTCGACGATCAACGAGACCGAGCTGGACAGGGCCTCGCGGATCTCGATGCTGCTCACCTCGACCGAGTCAGGCAGGCCCGTGATCAGGTTCCGTCCGCGCAGAGCCATCGTCTTCTCTTCAGGCAGCGGGTGTGCGGACCCGATCGTCATCTTGACCCGTTCGGCCATGCGCGGGCCGATCAGCAGGTTGTACTTTTGCCGCGCATAGTTGATGATGTCCTCGTCCATCTCGTCGCCCGCGATGCGCAGCGAGCGGCTAATCACGATCCCGCCGAGCGAGAACACGGCGACCTCGGTCGTGCCGCCGCCTACGTCCACCGCCATCGATCCGACCGGCTCGGTCACGGGCAGCCCGGCGCCCACCGCCGCTGCCATCGGCTCCTCGATCAAGAACGCCTCTCTCGCGCCTGCCGAAATGGTCGCCTGGTACACGGCGCGCTTTTCGACCTCGGTCACTCCGCTCGGGATGCCCACCACGACCCGCGGGCGGGGGGCGGCAAACAAGAGGTGGCTGTGCGCCTTGTGGATAAAGTAGCGCAGCATCGCCTCGGTGACGTCGAATTCCGAGATCACGCCGTCGCGGAGCGGACGGATGGCGACGATGTTGGCGGGGGTGCGGCCCGCCATCTCCTTCGCCTCGCTGCCGATTGCCAGGACCTTCTTTGACTTGGTCTCTATCGCGACCCACGAGGGCTCGTTGATCACGATCCCCTTGTTCCGGATATAGACCAGCGTGTTTGCCGTTCCCAGATCGATGCCGATGTCCAGCGAAAAGGGCGCGAGCAGCCAGTTTAGCGGGTTGACCACCTAGTATCCTCCACGACGTGTACGTCTCGCCTCTGGCGTGGCGTGCGATCCGTCTGCCCGGCGCTGTACTCGCCCGTCTCGACCCAGAGGGATGCCGGCGCCTGGACAGCCAACGGGGGACGTTCCCGATCTTGGCTCCCCGCTGCCCACCGACGCACGACACGCGCGACATTATACCACAACTCGCGGGGAACTCAAATCAGATCGGGGCAGGCGGATCGGCACTTAGTGTAGAGTTGACACTCAGGGACCTACGCTTGACACGCGGTTTGCGCACAGGTATAATGCGCACAACCTCGTTCGCGCGCCCCAGTTGGCGCGCGATTTGGACGACGGCGAGTCCGTCCGGAGCCTGTCTGTGATCAGGTAGGCCCGTCGGGCATCGCTGTCTTGGATGGATCCTATGGACGAGCGATTCGAGCTCAGGGAACGGCCGATCGCCCAACAGACCTACATGATCGCCGGCTGGGAACAGTGGGCCGATGCCGGCGAGATCTCTTCTGCGCTGCCCAGGTACGTGATCAAGCTGACTGGCGCGCACAAGATCGGCGAGATCGTCGACCGGGGCTACTACTTGTACCAGATCCCGGGCACGCATCACCTGCTGCGGCCCAGGATCAAGTTGGTGGATGGGCACCGCAAGTGGTTGCGCTCGCGCGAGAACGAGATCTACTATGCCGGTACGGCGGAAAAGGGCCTGGTGATCCTGCGCGGGGAGGAGCCACATCGCAATGCCGCTCGCTATGTCGATGCGGTGCTCGACGTGGCGCAGACGCTGGGCGTCCGCCGGATCGCCGTCGTCGCCGGGGTGTACGGCGCCGTGCCCTACGACCGCGATCGCCAGGTCTCGTGCGTGTACAGCCTGCCGCGCATCAAGCCGGACCTGGCTCGATTTGCGCTGAGTCTCTCCAACTACCGGGGCGGCGCCAGTATCGGCACCTGGTTGGCGCACCGTGCCGAGGAGCGGGACATCGAGCTGGTTGCCCTGTATGGCATGGTCCCGTTCTATGACCTCACCGACCTCGCTGCCGAGTTTGCCGGGATCAAGATCGAGCGGGACCTCAAGGCGTGGTACGATCTCCTGCTCCGGCTGAACCACATGCTCGAACTGGGGCTTGACCTCTCGGAGCTGCGGGCGCAGGCCGATGCGTTGATCGAGTGGGTGGATGCGCAGATCGCAGAGCTGGAGCGCGACTCGCCCGAGCTTGCGGTGCGCAACTATATCGAAAAGCTGACCAGCGATTTCGAGGAGCAGCCCTATCTGCCGTTTGGCGATGTCTGGCAGCGGGAGCTGCGCGGTCTGTTCGACGAGTAGGCTAGTCCCGGTTGGCCTGTGTGTCTAGCATGTCCGAGATCTGTGCCTCTGCGTCGGTTAGGGCGCTGTCCTGTACCACGGCGACCTCGCTGGCGAGCAGTCGCATGCCTCGGTCGTAGAGGCGCTTGCCTTCGCTCGTCAGCCTGCGGATCGCGTGGTCCTTCCACCATAGATCGCGCAAGATCTCGGCGATCTGCATCACGTCGCCGTCGTCCAGCTTTTCGCGCACGATCCTGTAGCGCTCGTTGTGGTCGGAGGGCAGCGTCTGCGGGGTGGCGCGCAGCTGGTGCCAGACCCGGCTGAGCTGTGCTGTCGGGACCGGATGCCGCAGGCCAACCTTTTCGGTGTCGCGGATCGGGACCATCACCACTGTGCCCGGTTCGCTCACCAACTCGATCGAGTAGTACCGCTTCCCATTCGCCCCGAAGAACTGGATCTCCTTGATCTCGGTCACCACGCCCGCCCCGTGGCTGGGATGCACGATCTTGTCGCCTACGTTGAATGTGTTCATGTGTTCTCTTGGCTGCTCTCGTCTAGCGGGGACTGCTCCGGCGTCCCCTCCAGGGCCAATGAGATCCGCTGCCGTTCGTTGTCGATGCGCAGCACGCGGACCATGACCTCTTGTCCTCGCGCCAGGAACTGCAGGGCCTGTGCCGCGCCCGGGATCTGCGAGATGTGCACCAGGCCCTCGATGCCCTCGCCTACGTCCACGAATGCGCCAAAGTCGACGGTGTTGGTGATCGTGCCCTGGATCACGTCGCCCTCGTTGATCTGCTGCATGACCAGGGGCCACGGATCGGGCAGCAGACGCTTGCGGCTCAGCGCAATGCGGTTCCGCTCGTGGTCGACCGACAGCACATAGACCTCGACCTCGTCGCCAGGCTGGACGACCTCGCTGGGGTGACCGACGTGCTGCCAGTCCAGCTCTGAGATGTGGATCAACCCGTCCACGCCGCCCAAGTCGACAAAGGCCCCATAGCTGACGATGTTGCACACGACGCCGGTGAGCTGATCGCCAGGCGTGAGGTGTGCCATCACCTCCTCGCGGCGCTGCTCCTTGGCGACGCGCTCGGAAAGCACCAGCCGACGGCGCTTCTGGTTGACTTCGATCACGGACAGGTGCAGTGTCTTGCCGACGAGTGCGCTCTTGGCTTCGCGCAGCCGATCGCGGTCCAGCCCCCGGCGCACCGACGTCAGGTGTGAGTTGGGGACGAATCCCCGCACACGACCGAACGCCACGACGACGCCCCCACGGTTGGTGTCCATCACCTCCGCCTCCGCTGTTTCGCCGTTCTCCAGCATCTGCTCGGCCCTCAACCAGTCTTGCTGGGCCAAGCCATTGCGCAGCGACACTAGGATCGTGTCGTGCTCATCGGAGGCGTTGACCACAGACACCGGCACTGTGTCACCCACCTTCAGGCCCTCTCGGTACGACGCCTCGACCTGTTCCAGGTCTTGCTGTAAGATGATGCCGTCCCGCTTGACGCCCAGGTCGACGACGACCTGCGCGTCGTCGATCTGGAGGATCTTCGCTTCGCGGATCTCGCCGCGGCTCAGGCGCTCATAGTCATAGTCCGCCTCGATCCAGGCGGTGAACTGCTCCAGAGCCGTTCCGGGCTCTTGCTCCTGCTGCTCCTCTTGCCCAGACATCGTTGTGCGTGCCTCACTTCTTGGTGGGTCCGGCAGGCGACCCGGAGGCCCCGGTCGTAGCAGGGCCGTCGTTATCTGTTCTCTCTGCGCTCCTGTCGCCACAGGCGTTTCCGCTCACGGCGCTTCGCCTTGCGGGCAGCGATCCGCCGCTGCTCGCTCTTGGAGACAAAGTAGCGCTTACGCTTTGCTTCGCTCAGCACGCGATCCCGGGCTACGCGCTTCCGGAACCGCCTGAGCAGGCTCTCTGGAGACTCTCCTTGTCGAAGTACGACTTTGGTCAATGTCTGCTCACCTCCTTTCCTCACTCCCTCTGCTGGGTGCGCTTGTGCTGTTCTCCGCGCGCACAGCGAATACACGTGGTCACGCCAGGCAGCACCGCCAGCCGATCGGGGTGGATCGGCTGACCACACCGCTCACAGATGCCATAGGTACCCTTGTTGATCCGGGAAAGTGCTTGCTCGAGACTCGCCGCTCGTTCTCGGCTCTGCTCGAGCAGGGCATGGTTCATTTCCCAACGCACGATAGCCGGATCGCCCTGCCCGAGGCCATAGTCGGGCTTGTCCTCGAGGGACTGCTCGAGCTTGGCGATCTGTTCTTTGATTTTCGTCAGTTCATCTTGAATCGTCATTGCCTTCTCGTTCACGGCCCTTCCCAGCCCTCTCCATAGAGCACAAAAGGACCCGCTACTTGCCGATCTCACGACACGTCCCTCGGCAGGAGCCAGGTCCTCATGCAGCGAGCAACCAAACACAGGCAGATCGAGCGTGGTGGGCGCGCCTACTGCGCCCAGTGGTGCGCCTTGGTTCCTCCTCAGGTCGCCGGTCCCGTCGGATCCTGATCCGGATCGATGGACAATCGGGCCAATGTGGCGTCCAGCCAGTTGAGTTCGGCATCGGCTGTCGCCAACCCATATGCTGTCGCAAGCCGCTGTCCTGGTCCGCCTTCGCCTTCGCCATCCCCATCCGCGGTCTCCAGGGCAGAGCGGTGGGCGGCGACGATCTCGCGACGCTGCTGCAGGTGAGCGGTCAGCGCCTCCCGGTCGTGGTCCCCGACCAGAATCAACCGCATGACGAACGCGCGTATGCTGCCGTTCGCATTGTCCGGCTGTGCCACCCACATCTGCAGCGCGCGCCTGCCGTCATCGGTCAGGCTGTACGTCTTGCGCGGCGGGCGATCGGAGCGTGCCTCGACCGCCACCGTGACGAGCCCGTCCTCCAGCAGCGCGTGCAGCGCGGGATAGATCGCGCCGAAGCTTGGGCTGCCCAGCAACCCGCTCAGGCGCTTCATCGTCTGCTTGATGTCATAGCCAGACATGGGGCGCCCGACGAGTAGGCCCAGTATGAAGTAGCGGAAACTATCGGATCCAGCAGCCATCTTTCTCGTGTGATATATATCAGTTTGGTATATTATACCATCGAGAGGGCTGCGTGTCAAACGGTTTTCTGCTG
>JAFGIE010000063.1 GCA_016929775.1 Anaerolineae bacterium | reverse complement strand
CACGTTTAGCCCCTGCTTCCCACCCGCAGCGGGCCGATCAGCAGCCGGTCGACCTCCCCGCCGCCCGGAAGCGTCGCCGTCCAGCGCGCGCCCGTGTCGCGTTCGTACCAGCCGAGCTCGATCGGGTACACGCCCGGCTGGAGGTCGGCGGGCAGCGCGACGCGGTGCAGCTGCACAACCACGTCGCCCGCCAGCCAACGGTTCGGCGGCGCGCCCCAACCATCATATCCGGCGACCACGCTCCCCTCCGGGCTGAGCAGGTGGAGGAACGTGATCGCTTCCGGGGATGCGGGCGCCAGGGCGCGCCAGTACGTGACCAGCGTCACCACCTCTCCCGGCGCCGCCCCCTCTCCGTCGATCATCTCGTAGCCCAGCCCCTCGACGCGCGCGCCGAACGGGATCGGCCAAGCGAGCGGCGCCAGGTCAACCGGCAACCCCTCGGGAAAGAGGGTCGCCCCGCTCCAGCCGACGGGCGCGGCAGTTGCCCCGGCGAGATGCGCGCGCAGCGCATCGTCGGGAAGCGGGTACAGGGCGAACACGCGCGTCCCGTCCTCCAACCGGCGCTCGTACGCCGCCGGCGGCGCGCCCATGTACGCCTGATAGAGGTACGGGTCGATCGCAAAGTAGTCGGGCTCGATCACGTGCGACGCCGTGCCCTGCGGGTAGATCAGCGCCTGCCGCAGGTCGCACCAGCGCGGAACCAGGTCGGTGCGCCGCATCGCGCTCTCGACCAGCGCCGGATCGAGGTCGGCAGGCAGGAGGCCCGAGAGGACGACCGAGTCGAGACCTTCGGCCTGATCGAGGTACAGCCCGGCTTCGACGATCGTCGCGTTGTAGGCAAACCGCACGTCTGGGTGGCCCACCCACCGGACAAAGTACCCGTCGTAGGCCCGCCACCCGTTGTAGGCCAAGAGCCCGACCCAGACCCCGGCGCATGCCCATGCCCAGCGGCGATGCCCGATCCGCAGCCGGTCGATCGCCCACGCCATCGCCAACGCGGGAAAGACATACACCGCCGCTAGCACGGCGATCGCGCGCAGGAAATTCGGCGCGCCTTCCGTGATCACCGCCGGACTGAGCATGACCGGGAGCCAGATCAACGAGAAGGCGTAGGACAGGCGTCGCACGCGCCGCAGCGCGAGCAGGATCCCACCGTAGAATAGGATCGCCCCAAAGAGCTCAAAGACCGGCGTGTCGGCGACGAACTGGCGCCAGTGGGGATCGCCGATCACGGTGAACATGCCAAACGCGCGCAGCCCGTTCCGCAGCATCGGGAGCGGGTCGCCCCCCAAGAGCGCCACGATCGGTTGGTTGACCTGTGCGACCCGATCCTCGGTGTGCCCGAGCAAGTAGATGCCCAGTGGGGCAAACACTGCCAAGCCGACGGTGAAAAAGAGGGCGATCCCGCGCCAGTGCCGCGCCAACCGGCGCCGGTCCAGGACCGCCAGGTAGAGCACCACGCAGAGGAAAAAGAACGGCGCCACCCGCCCCGGCTGATAGATGTACAGCGTCGTGCCCAACGCCAGGCCCGCGATCGCCCACCCGCGCCAACCCGACAGCAAGCGCGGCGGCGCCCGGTCGTCCACGCACGCCACGAACAGGTAGCCGGTCAGGGCAGCCATCGGCACCAGCAGCACCGGGCGCACGGCGCGCCGCCCGTAAAAGAACGACCACAGCGAGACGGCGTGCCATGCGAGCGTCCACAGCGCGACGTTCCGGCCCAGCAGGCGACGCACCAGGGCATAGATCGCCGCCAGTCCCACCATCGTCGTGCCCGCAGAGAGCAGGCGTACCTCGGGGTAACCGGCGCCGACGATCGCAAAATAGACCGCCTGCATCCAGTGATACAGCGGTTCGTCCCCGTTGTTCTCCTGGTAGTAGATCCGGATATAGCCGTCCATGATCCGCTCGACCAAGATCACGTTCTTGATGTCATCGTGGTGCAAGCCGGGCGGTGCGTCGTGCAGGCGATAGGTGCGGTACCACGTGGCGATCAGCAACAGCAAGACGACGACCGCCCACTCCCAGCCAGCCCGGCGCGCGCGCTCGCCGCTCATGGCGCCACCTCCACGTCCTGCAGCAGGTACCGGTCCCCCGCGAGCGCTCCCCCCACGTAGCAGGGCCAACGCGCGCCCGTCTCCGCGTCGTACCAACCGATCTCGACCGCATACGGGCCCGGCGGCAGCTCCGGCGGCAGGGCGATCTCGTAGCCCTGCCAGATCACGTCCCCGCCCTGCCAGCACGTCGCGGGCGCGGTCACGCCATCCCACCCGGCGACGTAACGACCGGCGCCGTCCAGGAGATGCGCAAACGACTTTGCTGCGCGGTGCGGCGCCGCAAGCACGCGCCACGCCACGCGCACGCGCAGCGTCCGCCCCTCCATCCGCTCGATCTCGTGCGCGGCGAGATCGACGTACTCACCGAACTGGGCTGTGCCCATCGAGAGTGCGGGCAGGGAAGGCGCGCCCTGGAACAGCGCATAGCCCGCTCCGACGCGCACCACCGCACCGGTCGCTGCCTCCGGCGGCGCCACGAACCACGTCTCCTGCGCGCCGCCGCCCAGCGGGTAGATGATCCCGCTTGCCGGGTCGTAGCTGCGCAGCGATGCCCCGCCCTCGAGCAGCGCACGCTCTGCACCTGCAAGCTGGGCGATGGGCACGGCAAGCGCCACCACGCGCTGGACTGCCGGTTCGCCCTCCACCCGGTAGATGTGGATCGAGTGTCCAATCCGGGCGACCGGCGTCTGGGTGCGGAACCAGGCGTACAGGTCGTGCTCCTGGAGGGCAACGCCCTGCAGATTGCTGGCGCTGATCGCATAGGTGCCCGGCGCGGGAGCATAGGGGTTGTAGCCATACGCCGCCGCCTCGCCGCCGTAGCGCCAGTAGCCGGGGAGGGGATGAACGGGCAGGTCGTAGGCCTCGGGATGCGCCGCGCCAAACCAGCTCAGGTAGACGCGCTCCAGCCCCTCCTGCGCGACATAGCGCGCCAACCCGGGCAGGTCCTGACCCCAGTCCAGGTTCGAGTCGACGAGGTAGCGGTAGCCACCATCCGGCCCGCCGGCGATCGGGCTAAAGTAAGCCAGATAGTGCGGCGCCACGGCAAGCGTCCCTGCCGCCAGCCACAGCAGCGTCGCGCCCACCGCTGCCGCGCCCCACAGGCGGCGCACCAGGCCTGCCCGGCGAGCCGCTCCCCGCAGCGCACCCGGCGCCCGCGCGCCGGCAGCGCGAGCGACCGCCGCGAGCTGCCACCCTGCCACGACGTAGGCAAAGGGCAGCGTCGGCAGGAGGTGGCGGTAGCCGATGTTGAACGAGCTCGTCAGCGCCATCCCCCAGAACGCCAGGACCGGCAGCAGCGTGCACAGGGACGCCGGTAGGTCCTCGCGCCGCGCGCCGGCGGCCCAACCGCGTACCCACAGCGCCAGGGCGGCGGCGAGGAGGAGCAGAGTCGGCAGCGGCGTCTTGATCGCAAAGGCCACCGGGAAATACGCCCACCATCCCTCACTGCCGTACTGGCCCATCAGATAAGCGGGCGTACCGCCCCCCGTCCGTCCCAGGATCGACGCGATCCCCGACCAGTACGCCGGCGCGGGCCCCGGCACGCCGCCCAGCGGAGCGATCGGTCCCCACGTAAACCGGTATCCGGCCCACACGACGAGCGCGCCTGCGCAGATGAACGCCGCCGCGCCGCCCCAGTTGGCGCGGCGCCGCCGCACCCAGGCGACGCCCACGGCGATCAGCACCACCGGCCCGAGGACGAGCGCCGAGAACTTGGAGAACTGGGCGAGGCCAAAGAGCGCGCCGGCGCTCGCCCAGCGGCGCCAATCCGAGCCCTGCAGCGCGCGCCACACTCCCCACATCGCCGCCAACGCCCCGCACGCGACGCCCATGTCGGTCGTCGTCAGCCGCCCGTGGGCGAGGAGATTGGGGTCGAAGACGTAGAGGCCAAGCGCGATCAGGCCCGCCCACCCGCCGCCCAGCGTGTACGCCCAGCGGAAGACGATCGCGGCGAGGATGCAGGTCAGCCACATGATCGGGACGCGAGTCGCAAACGCCATCGCCTGCGGGCGCTCGTTGACGCGCCAGAAGAGCAGGTCGGCAAAGCCGTACCATTCGCCATTTGCCCAACTCGCGCTCTCCAGGGGCAAGCGTACGCGCGCGTCGAGCAGCAAGGGCCAAGCAGACCAGGCGTTGACGCCTGGCGGGTGCTCCTGGCTGAGGCGTAGGTCGCCGGTGCGCAGGTACGCGAGGCCTCGCGCGACGTGGTTCTGCTCGTCCGTCGTCGGCGACTTGAACCGCACGCTCAAGACCAGCAGCCCGAACAGCGTCAGCAGCAGGCCAATGGTCGCGATCTGGCGGACCGTCGAGGCCCTCACTCGAGCACCTCCACCGGATCGAGCAGGATGCGCTCTCCCGGCGCATCGATTGGGCCCACTGCCAGGCGTGGTCCAGCGGGGGGGACGTACCAGCCCAGCTCGACCGCATACGCGCCCGGGGTCGCCGGTGCGTCAAAGGCGTGCAGCTGGACGATCACGTCTCCGGGGCGCCACGTATCGGGCGCCGCGCCCAGCACGTCCACGCCCGCTGCCACGCCCCCCGCGCCGTCGAGCAGATGTAGAAAGGTGCGCAGTGCGGGCTCGCCGTACACGAGCGCGCTGGGCCCACTGTCGAGCGCCAGCCAGTAGGTCACCAGCTGCGCGATCTGGCCCGCGCGCGACGGCGACAGCCACTCATAGCCGAGCAGGCGCACCACGCCGCCCAGCTCGGGCGCCGCCTCCAAGGGCGCCGCTGCGGCTGGATCTGCGCCCGCGTAGGCTGCGCGCCGCGCACGCGCGATCCGC
Source organism: Anaerolineae bacterium (assembly GCA_016929775.1). Next base: position 15,100 of record JAFGIE010000063.1, on the reverse strand, counting down.
GCACGCAGGGAGGGCATGTCCAGCTGGTACACCCTGTACGCCGGGTCATAGGTCAGCGGCGCATCCGGGGTGTCCTCGGTGCCGCCCCGCGCCACGACCTCTCCCTGCGCGACCACGCGCGCCGTCGAGAGCTCAGCCCAGGCTGCCAGGTCGGGATCGAGCGGCGTGATGTCGAGTACCACCAGACGCGCCGCATCCCCCTGCGGAAGCACCAACGCCGAACGGATGTCGATCCAGCGCAGGGAGAGGTCCTGTCGCTGCAGTGTGCAGCGCTCGGTCCACGGGTCCACGTCGTGCGGCGATAGGCCAGCGGCGACCACGGGCGTGGACGCCTCGGCGTCGTCCAGATAGCGCAAGGCCTCGGTCAGGCTGCTCTGGAAAGCGTAGCGCACGCGCGGATGCTGCGGCCAAATCACCAGGAAGTCGCGCCAGGTCAAGACCGCGGTGACCCCGAGCGAGAGGACCAAGAGCCCGACCATGCCGCGGCGCGCCGCCGCGCGCCCACTGCCCAGACGCTTGCGCGCCGCCTGAACCGCGATCCCGGGCAGGGCGAGCGCGGCAGGAGAGGCGAGCATCGTCCTGGGCCAACTGGGCGCCTCGGAAGTGAGCAGCGAGGGCACCATGCCCAGGCCGATCCAGATCGCGAGCAGAGCCATGCGCGGTTCTCGCCAGCGCCAGAGCACGAGCAGCGCCCCAGCCCAAAAGAGCACGCCACTGATCGGCTCGACGAACACCGGGCGGTGGCTGTAGTTCAGCTGCCAGTATCGCTCGCCATCCCAGTTCCACATCTTGATCAGGGCCCACGCGTTTCTCAAGACCGGGCCCGGATCGCCCGCGAGCAGCTGCCGGAGCGGCATGTCGACCTGCGCCTCGCGCTGCGGGATGCCGGTCGCCGCGGGCCGGTCGAGGAGATAGAGCGCGAGCGGCGCGGCGACCAGCACGGCGACGATCGCATACGCCAGCAAGGGCCACCACTTGCGCCACAGCGCGCCCCAGCCAAGACGGGGCCCCGCAGACGCTGGCAGCCACCACCGGTCGCGCGCGACAAGATGGACCGACCAGAGAGCAAAGATCAGCGGCACGACGCGCGAAGACATATAGGTGTACACCGAGAGGCCGGTCAGCGCCCCCGCGAGCGCGAACCAGGCGATCTGGGAGCGCACCCGGGGCGCCGCCTGCACGGCGCGCCAGAAGGCATAGACCGCCACGCACAGCAAGAAGGGGAGCTGGTTCAGGCGCAGACCGAGTCGGTTGAAAAAGAGCGCCCACAGCACCGTCCCCTGAAAGCCCGCCGCCGACAGGGCGACCAGCGGGCCGAACAGGCGCCGCATGAGGGTATACGTGGCGGCGACCGCCAACAAGCCGAACCAGGGCGCCCAGAAGCGCAGCCCCAGCCAGTTATCGCCCAGGATCGCCACCGGGAGTGCGGTCAAATAGTTGAACAGCGGCTCGTGCCCGTAGCCCTCCTCAAAGTACAGCACGAACTCGCCCGCCAGGACGCGATCGACCATGTGCCACGTCGCGACCTCGTCGTGCTCCAGCCCCTTCGGCACGTCCCCCAGATCGTGAAACCGAAAGGCTGCCGCTACGAGCAGGAGAAGCGTGATCGCCATCCATTCAAGTCGCGAGCGTGCTCGATGTAGTCCCATACCCTGATCCAAGGTCGACCGTGGCACACGAGATCGCAAACGTAGCGCGAGACGCCCTCTTGCGCCGCAAGACGGCATCTTGCGCTACGGGTCTTTCAGCCCTTGTGTCGTCCGCGCGAGGCGCCGTCCCCGTCCTCCAGCGCACGCAAACCGTGGCGCCGTCTATGCTGCGCCCAGCACACGACGGATGCGCACGAGCAGATCCTCGGGCTCGAAGGGCTTGGCGACGTAATCGTCCACCTGGGCCACATACAGGCCCAGCACCTTGTCGATGTTGTCCGCACGCGCCGTGACGACGATCACCGGGATCTGGCGCAAGGCCTGATCGGCCTTGATCTGGCGATAGACCTCCCAGCCGTCCATGCCGGGCATCATCAGGTCGAGCAAGACCAGGTCTGGCTGCAGCTCGCGGGCTAGGCGCAACCCTTCCTCTCCCCCCCGCGCCTCCACAAAGCCGTACCCCTCCCGCTCGAGGATGAACCGCAGCAACTCGATCATGCCGCTCTCATCCTCGATGCACAGGATGGTCTTGGTCTCCGTCATTGGCGGTTCCCCACCGGACCGGGTTCGCCGGCACGCGAGCTCACCTGCGCCAGCACATGCTCGATGCTCTCGATCAGTTCGCGTGGCCCGAAGGGCTTGGTCACATAGCCGTCGACCTTGGCGATGTTGACCCACAGGACCTTGTCGATCGGCGCCGCCTTGGCTGTGACCACGATGACCGGTATGTCTTGCAGCGCGACCTCTTCTTTCATGTGGTGAAAGACGTCGCCGCCGTCCATCTCGGGCATCATCAGGTCGAGCAGGATCAGGTCAGGACGCTCGGCGCGCATGCGCTCGAGGCCCTCCACGCCCCCCTCTGCCCCGATCACGTCGTATCCCTCGCCCTCCAGGATCAGGCGGATCAGGTCGATCATCTGCGGCTCATCCTCGATGCACAAGATCCGTTTGCCCACCATCTCGATACCCTCTATCGCCTGCCGGGTCAGCGGTAGGTTTTGGCCTCTTCTTCCCCGTGCAAGACGCGCAGTGCGCCCTGCGCGAGCGCCAACATCTCGTCCTCGCCGGGATAGATGTGGATCGGCGCGATCCAGGACGTCCGCTCTCGAATCCAGTCGACGAGCTGCGCGCTGTGCGCCAGCCCGCCGGTGACATAGATCGCGTCTACCGCGCCCTTGAGCACGGTCGCCATAAGGCCGATCTCTTTGGCGATCTGGTAAGCCATCGCCTCGTACACCAATCGGGCATGCTCGTCCCCCGCCGCGATCCGGCGCTCAACCTCGACCGCATCGTTCGTGCCCAGGTGTGCCACCAACCCGCCGCGCCCGGCGATCTTGAGGAACATCTCGTCATAGGTCAGGTGCACGTCCTCGTACGGCGGCACCGCGTAGCACATGCGGACCACGTCGCCCACCGGCAGCCCCCCCGACCGCTCGGGCGAGAAGGGCCCCGTCCCATCGAGCGCCTGGTTGACGTCCACCATGCGCCCTTGGCGATGCGCGCTCACCGTAATCCCCCCACCCAGGTGCACGCCGATCAGGTTCAACGCCTCGTAGGGCCTCCCCAGGTCCCGTGCGGCGCGGCGCGCCGTCGCCTTGAGGTTGAGCGCGTGCGACAGGCTGCGGCGCTCGATCTCGGGCAAGCCGCTGATCCGGGCGATCGGCTCGAACTCGTCCACCGAGACCGGATCGACGATAAAGGAGGGCACCCCGACCTGCGTGGCGATCTCGTGTGCGATGATCGCCCCCAGGTTCGACGCGTGCTCGCGCCCTACCGGATGCCGCATCTCGTAGAGCAGACGATCATCCACCCGGAACGTGCCGCTCGGGACAGGTCCAAGGATCCCACCCCGCCCCACGACTGCGTCGAGCGAGTCCAACTCGATCCGCTCCTCCGCCAACAGCCCGAGCACCGTGTCACGCCGGAACGCGTGCTGATCGGCGATGTGCGGGTACGGGGCAAGCTCTTCCGCTTGGTGGCGCAGGGTACGTACGAACAGGGGAGATTCGCCGTCATACACGGCGACCTTGGTCGAAGTCGAGCCGGGATTGATGACCAGGACACGGTCCATGTTACGACAAGCCCCTCCAGACGAAAACTACCAAAAGTCTGATCCCGGTACAGCAAGGGAGGGCAGAGGCACAAGGCACTGCCCATTATAGCAAAAAGCGCAGCCCCACGCAAACAACTTGCGCTATCTCGTCAGTGCCGGACCGTACCCCGTCTCGAGCCGATCCGGCTCTGCCTGGGCCCGGATCACGAGCGCGACCACCTCTCCCTCTGCCACCGCGACCCGCCGCGCGTACAACCGGTCCTCGATCCGGACATAGACCACGTACTCGCCCACAGGCACATCGCCCATGGCATAGTTCTCGTGCCAGACCTCGTCCACGCCGATCGATTCTGCGCGATCGGCGGGATAGGTCCACGCTTCGCGCCAGTACCGGTCGGGCGCCGCCGCCCGATGGAAGGTCAGCAGCGCATTGGGCACGGGCCGACCGAGCGCGTCTTCGATGCGTCCGACGATCGTGCCATGTCCTGGCAGGGGCGCCAGCCACAGCTCTGGGTTGCGGGTGTGCGCGAAGGTGTTATCGCCCACGCGCACCTCAAAGTGCAGGTGTGGACCGAGGGCCACGCCGCTGCTGCCCACCGCTCCGAGCACCTTGCCCTGCGCCACCACCTGCCCCAACCGGACCTCGACCCGCGACAGGTGCCCGTACAAGAGGTAGACCGGCATGCCCCGGTAGGGCTGCGCCAGCTCGACCACCACCAGCTGCCCATAGTACCCTGGATGGCGTCCCCACACCTCGCGCTCGTCCGTGCCGGCGACGACCACCCTGCCCGCCGCCGCTGCGACGACGGGCGTGCCCGCCGGATTCACAAACTCAACCCCGTGGTGCACTTGGTAGCGCCCCTGTCCGGTCGAGGCGTAGGGATAGAAACGGTCGACCGTGTTGTGCGCTGCGCCCTCGCCGACCGGGCGTGAGAGGAGCGGGCGCTCGACGCCTGGGCAGAGAGCCCACACGCCCCCTGGCGCCGCGCCGCCCACGCCCTGGGGTACCGCGCCCCAGCAGACCCGAGCCGGACCGAACGCCCAGAGCAGGAGGCCAAACACCCACCACCAGCGTGGCCCCGCAAATCGCCGATCAGAGACGAACCCGCGTGCTATCAACCTGAACGATCCTCGATGAACATATACACCCACAGATATCTTTTTTTATATATGAAACGCCCGATCCGCGATCCGGTTTCGACCCAAGCGCCCTAGTTGCCAGTTTCTTTTTACACCATTACGTGGTATAATACCCGTTGAGTCATAGTCACTCTACCATGAAGGAGAAAGAAAATGGCTGAAGATACCGAACCGTTGAATGAGATGCCTGATATGCTGACCATTGCGGAGGTCGCCAAGTATCTCAAGCTCCACGAACTGACCGTCCGCAGGCTAGCGCGCGAAGGCGAGCTGCCGGCGTTCAAGGTCGGGCGCCAGTGGCGCATCAAGCGCAACCTGCTCGAGACGTGGATCGAAGAGCGCTCCGGCAAAGGCAGCCCTTCCGACTAGGTCCTGCTGATTGGGCGCTCCTGACGAGCGGGCCTCGGTCCGTGCGCCAGGTGCGCCCACCTCCCTCCCTTCCTTGGAAGCTGGCGGATCGTCCGCATGTCCCTGCGCCTCGCCACTGTCACCCTCAACGCCACGTTGGACCGCGTCCTCCTCGTGCCCGACCTGCGCAGAGGAGCCACCCACGAGGTGCTCGAGCAGGTCATCCTGCCCAGCGGCAAAGGCCTGAACGCCGCGCGAACGGCGCGCGACCTCGGGTGCGCCGTCCTAGGCACAGGTCTCCTCGCCGGCGCCTGCGGCGCGCGGATCCGCGCCCTGCTGCCCCAATACGGAATCGAGGACCGGTTCCTCGAGCTCGACAGCGGCGAGTCGCGCACCACGACGATCCTGGTCGACCCTACGCGCGGAGAGACGACCGTAGTCTACGACGCGGGCCCATCGGTCCCGCCTCGGCAGTGGCCCGACATCCGCCAGCGCATCCTCGCTGCCGTCGGGGAGACCCACTGGGTCGCGCTTTGCGGCAGCTGTCCGACTGGCCTTCCAGATACTGCCTACGCCGAGCTGACCGCCGCGCTTCGGACGCGCGATCGCCGCGTCTGCATCGACGCGCGCGACCACTGGCTCGCTGCAGCGCTCGACGCAGGGCCTTTCCTGATCAAGTGCAACCAGCACGAGGCGGCGCGCGTGACAGCCTGTCCCGTCGGGGGACCCGATCAAGCCTGCGCCGTCGCCCGGCACTGGGTGCAGCGCGGCGCCGCCCACGTCGTGATCTCGCTGGGCGATCAGGGCGCCATCGCCGCGAACGCACGCGGCGCGTGGCACGTCGTCGCCCCACAGGTCCAGGTCCTCTCGCCGATCGGGAGCGGCGATGCCATGATGGCTGGTCTGGTCGTCGCGCTGCAGCGCGGAGACACGTTGCCCGTAGCGACACGCTACGCCGTGGCACTGGGCACAGCGAACGCATTGCGCCTGGGGTCAGGATGCTGCGACCTGCAAGCGATGCCCTCGCTACTGGCGCGGACAGAGGTCGTGCCCGTCGTGAAAACCGAGCGCTGACCAGAGCGGCGTCTGCGCCCAGCCTGACTGCCGCCATGTGCTGTGCCCACCCCGCCGGCGGCGCGCGCGCTCAGAGCGCATCGCCGAGCAGCACGCTCAGCAAACCGACGATGACGCCCGCATAGAGCAGCACGTGCGTTCGGGCAGCCCATCCCAGGAAACCCGAACCCTCCCTCGCGCCCGGGACGACGGTCAGCGCCAAGCCCAGGATCGCGAGCCCGATCCCGACCAGCACCGGCGCGCCCTTGTGGTGGGCGACATAGTCCGACAGCACCGCCAGCAGGTCCCGCTTGGGGGGACGTTGCGTCACGCTCCAGATCCTCCGATCAACCTCTCTGCGATCGCGGCTCAACGCGCCTTATGCTGGCATTATAACGCAATCCACAGAGCCGGTCAACACCTCCCCGATTTGACACGGGACGTGAAGCGTGGTACATTGCTTCGCAACCGAAGTATTCGAAGCCGAAGTATTCGGAACCAAGCTTTAGGACGGTGAGATGGAAGGCGAGCGTGGAGAGCGCTACACAGAGACCGTGCACCTCTTTCTGGAGGTGTACCGCCATCTGCGCACGTGCAGCCGGCGCATGAACCAGGACGGGATCAGCGGGCGCAAGGTGGCGACGTTGCGCTACCTGCACGAAGCCGAACCGCTGACCGTAGGCCAGATCCGTGACTACCTGCACGTCAGCGACAGCAGCGCGTCGGAGACGATCGCACGCCTGGAGGAAAAGGGGTACGTCGAGCGCACCCGCTCGCGGGTCGACAACCGCGTCGTCCTCGTGACCCTCACCCCGGCAGGGCGAGAGATCGCCGAACGCGTGCCGCTCAGCGGGATGCCCCTGCTGCGCGAGCGGCTCAAGGAACTCCCCCCACGACGGATGAACGTGATCGCGGAGGCGATGGTCGAGATCGCCCGGCTCTTGGAGATCGACGATGTCTGTTAGCATACCGGCGCCCACCCCGCTACGACGTCCCGGCAGCTTGCGCACGCTCGGTCGCTGCCTGTCGTACCTCCGCCCCTACTGGCTTCGCGTCGCCGGAGCCTATGTCCTTCTCCTGGTCAACAACGGGATCACGCTGGGCATGCCGTTGGTGATCCGCGCGATCGTCGATGGGGGCATTCGCGGCGGAGACGCAGCCGTGATCCGCCAGGGCGTGGCAGCGCTGATGGGCATGACGCTGGCGCGCGGTGTGTGCACCTTTCTCTTTGGGCGGTGGACCGAGGTCGCCTCGCAGAGCGTGGCCTATGATCTGCGGAATGCGATCCACCAGAAACTGCAATCGCTGTCCTTCAGCTACCACGACCGGTCGGAGACAGGGCAGCTCTTGGCGCGCGCCATCGGCGACGTCGACCGTGTGCGCTTTCTGACGGGACGCGCGATCCTGCGCTCGGTCGAGGTGATCACCCTGATCATCGGGATCGCCTTCTCCATGGTCAGCCTGGACACGCGCCTGGCGCTACTCACCCTGACGATCGTACCCTTTCTCGCGTACGGCGCCCTGCGCTTTGGCATGCGCTACCGCCCCCTGTCGCGCGCCGTGCAGCAGCAGGTCGCCGAGGTGACCACGCGTCTCGAGCAGAACCTGCGCGGCGCGCGCGTCGTCAAGGCTTTTGCCCAGGAAGTGAACGAGATCATGCGCTTCGAGCAGCAGACGCAAGCCCTGTTCGAGCTCAACCTGCGCACCACCCGGATGCGCTCGATCAACCTGCCCCTGCTGCGGCTGCTCGCCAGTGCGGGCACGGTGATGATCCTGCTCTTCGGCGGGCGCCTGGTGATCGACGGCGCCTTGACGATCGGCGAACTGGTCGCCTTTACCACGTACGTCAGCCAGCTCGCTGCGCCCGTACGCCGGCTGGGGTGGGTGATCGCCTCCATCTCGCAAGCAACCGCCTCTGGCGAGCGTGTCTTTGAGATCTTGGACGCGCAGTCAGAGGTGCAGGACCGCCCCGACGCGGTGCCGATTGGGAAGGTCGAGGGGCACGTGCGCTTTGCACACGTCTCCTTCTCCTACTTTGGTCGACACCAGGTCCTCTCGGACATCGACTTTGAGGCGCAACCAGGCGAGATCGTCGCCCTCCTCGGCGCGACCGGGTCGGGCAAGAGCTCGGTGATCAACCTGATCCCACGCTTCTACGATCCCACCGAAGGGCAGGTATGCATCGACGGACAGAACATCCGCCGCATGACCGTCAACTCGCTGCGAGAACAGATCGGGATCGTGCTGCAGGATACGACCCTCTTTGCTACCACCGTGGGCGAGAACATCGCCTTTGGAAGGCCCGAAGCGACAGAGGACGAGATCGTCGCCGCGGCAAAGGCGGCATCGGCGCACGACTTTATCCTAGAGATGCCCGAGCAGTACGAGACGTATGTCGGGGAAGAAGGCACCACCCTCTCTGGCGGGCAAAAGCAGCGCATCGCCATCGCGCGTGCGATCCTCAAGGACCCGGCGATCCTGATCCTCGACGACGCCACCTCGAGCGTGGACACCGAGACCGAGGCGCTGATCCAGGCGGCGTTGGCCCGGCTCATGGAGGGACGGACCTCGTTCGTGATCGCACAACGACTGAGCACGGTTCGCCGGGCCGATCTGGTGCTGGTCCTGGAAGGGGGGCGGATCGTGGCGCGCGGGCGCCGCACGGCAGAGCAGAGCGCCCACGAGCAGCTCTTGCAGGAGAGCGGCATCTATGCCGAGATCTTTTTCCGACAGCTCCGGCCCCAAGAAGCGTCAGCGGTGGGCCAAGATGGACGCGGGGAGGGCTAGACTGCCATGACGATCAGCCTGGGTGGAAGCGCTGGTTCGCACGGACCCGGGGGAACGCTGCGCAGTTTGGGGTCCAAGGAGGGCGCCGGCAAGGTCAACGCGCACGTCTTGCTGGAGCTGCTGCAGTTCGTGCGTCCCTACTGGCTACAGATGCTCCTCGCGGCGCTGTTCATGCTCTTCTCCACGGGCGCCAATTTACTGATCCCCTACCTGACCAAGGTCGCGATCGACGAGCACATTGCCTCTGGCGACGTGAACGGGCTGGTATGGACTGCCCTCGGCTTGGCGGGCACGCTGACGACGCTCTTTGTCGCATCGGCGGCGCAGAGCTATGCCCTCTCCTGGGTCGGTCAGAAGGTGCTCAACTCGCTGCGCAACCGCCTCTTCGAGCGGCTGCAAGAGCTCTCGGTCCCCTATCACGACACGCACATCGTCGGCGTCACGATCTCGCGCGTGATGAACGACGTAGAGGTGATCAACGAGCTCCTCTCGGAAGGACTGATCAGCGTCCTCGGGGACAGCGTGACCCTGTTTGGCACGATCGCCGTCATGGTCGGCATGGAACCCCGCCTGGCGCTCCTGACCTTTAGCGTGCTGCCGCTCATGGTGGTCGCGACGCTGATCTTTAGCCGACACGCGCGTGTCGCCTTTCGCGAGACACGGTCCCGGATCGCCGCGGTGGTGGGCGATCTCGCCGAGAACATCAACGGCATGCGCGTGATCCAAGCCTTCGCCCAAGAGGACAACACCCAGGAACGCTTTGAGGAGATCAACCGCGCCAACCGCGACGCTTACGTCGGCGCCATGTCGCTTTCGTTCGTCTTTTTGCCCACGGTTGACATCCTGAGCATCACGGCAACGTGCATCGTGCTCTGGGTCGGCGGCATGATGTCCGCGCGGGGCACGATCACGATCGGCGTCGTGGTCGCCTTTCTGAGCTACGTCGGGCGGTTCTTTGACCCGATCCGTGACCTGAGCCAGCTCTACACCACTCTCCAAGCCGCCACCGCAGGCGGGGAGCGGGTGCTGCACCTGCTGCACACCGAGCCGCTGGTACAGGATCGGCCCGACGCGACCGCGCTGCCCGCGGTTGCGGGACACGTCGAGCTGCGGGACGTGCACTTTCGCTACACCGAGGACAAAGAGGTCCTCTCAGAGATCAATATGACGATCGAGCCCGGCGAGACCGTCGCCCTGGTGGGCCCAACCGGCGCAGGCAAGACGTCGATCGCCAACCTCGTCGCGCGCTTTTACGAGGTGGAGCGCGGCGCCGTTCTGATCGACGGGCACGACGTGCGCGACATCCAGGTCCGCAGCCTGCACCAGCACATGGGCCTGGTCCCGCAGGATCCATTCCTCTTTTCCGGGACGATCGAGGACAACATTCGCTACGGCGCTCCTGACGCCAGCGACGAGGCGCTCCACGAAGCTGCGCGCTTGGCGAACGCCGACGTGTTCATCTCTCACCTGCCCGATGGCTACCAGACGCGGATCCTGGAGGGCGGCGCCAACCTCTCCGTGGGGCAGCGCCAGCTGATCTGCATCGCGCGCGCCCTGCTGGTCAACCCGCGCATCCTGATCATGGACGAGGCGACGTCGAGCGTAGATACGGTGACCGAAGCCCTGATCCAGGATGCGCTGGCAAACCTGCTGGTGGGGCGCACGGCGATCGTGATCGCGCACCGCTTGAGCACCGTGCGCAACGCAGACCGCATCTATGTGATCGATGATGGGCGCCTGGTCGAAGAGGGCACGCACGAGGCGCTTGTCGCGCGTGGAGGACTCTACCGCGACCTCTATGAGCGACAGTTCATCGCCTGGGAACAGAACGCCTGATCCCGGCAAGCGAAGGAGCCCCCCTTGGCCCGATCGCACGCGCCCCGGCGCAGCACAGCCCTGAACGCCCTGCGCAACCCGCACTTTCGCTGGTACTGGTCGGGGCAGCTGCTCTCCTCCGCCACGATGCAGATGGGCACGGTGGCGGAGGGTTGGCTGGTTTACGAGCTGACCGGGTCGGCGTTCGCCCTCGGCTGGGTCGGCGCCGGGTGGTCGATCACCACCGCAGTGCTGTCCCTCTTTGCGGGCGTGATCTCGGATCGCATGGAGAAACGGGCGCTGCTGTTGTGGGCCCGGAGCCTGCTCTCGCTCGTCTCGCTGCTGTTGACGATGCTGATCCTCACTGGCGCCGTACAGGTATGGCACCTTGCCGTGGCGTCCACGCTGCGCGGAGTCCTGTTTGCCCTGATCATGCCCACCCAGCAGGCGTTCCTGGCGGAACTCGTCGGGCACAAGGCACTGCTCAACGCAGTGTCGCTCAACTCGGTCGGCATGGGCCTGATGGGGATCGTCGCCCCATCGCTGGCGGGCCTGCTGATCGACGCCCTCGGCATCCGCAGCGTGTACGCCCTGATCACGACTTGCTATGTCGGAGTCACGCTGACCCTGATCGGGCTGCCGCACAGCAGCGTCGCCCCTCCCTCCGTCCACTCGGTCTGGACCGACCTGCGCGCCGGGATCGCCTACCTCAGGCTGCGCCCGATCCTGGTGCCCTTGCTGGGCATGGTTTTTGCGCGGGGGTTGTTTGGCATGCCCTACCGCACCTTCCTGCCCAAGTTCGCGCAGGATCAGTTAGGGCTCGACGCCGCTGGCTATGGCATCCTCTCCTCCGCACCCGGCGTCGGGGCACTGATCAGCTCCTTGTTCCTGGCGGCGCAGGAGGATCTGCGCGGCAAGGGCAGGGTCTTGCTCGGCACAGCTGCCGCCTTTGGCGTGCTGCTCATCCTTCTCGCACCGACCTCTTCGTTCCCCATCGCGCTGGCGCTGCTCGTCGCAGTCGGCGTCGCGAGCAACGCATGCATGGTCACCAACCAGACCCTGGTCCAGGTCAACGTCGACGCAGCCTACCGCGGGCGGGTGATGAGCATGTACATGATGATGTTCGGCCTGACCCGCATCGTCACCATCCCCGCCGGCGCGATCGCGGACAGCTACGGAGTGCCGGTGGTGATCGGCACACAGGGCGTGCTCCTCGCGATCGCCGCCCTGGCGCTGCTCGCCTTCCATCGCCCTATGCGCCGCATGGAGTGACCTCCACCCGCCCCGATCCCCCTAGCGCGCCGCGAGCTTGCGGAACAGGTCGCCGTAGATCTGGTCGCGGTTCAGGTCTATCGCGACGCGGAAGGGATGGCGCGCGTCGTCCTCTGGTCCCCACGTCACGTCATCGCGCAACACGGGGGAAGGCCTGACCTCGCTGGGCACCCAGCTCGGGTTGACCAGGTATCCGATCGTCGAGATATCCCACAGCACCTTGGACCACGCATAGTGGTCAGCCCGGTACTCGACGAACGTGCGGTACAGATAGTCGCCAATCGCACCCCGCCCCTTGATGTATGCCGCCATCTCGGGCACCGTCGTCCGCAGGTGCTCGGCGACGTTCTTGCACGGGATCTGGACCACCGGCACGCCGCAGTCGAACACAACCTGCCCCGCCAGGACATCCTGTTGTAGGTTGAACTCGCGGGTGTGGGGCCAGTACTGCGGATGCCCGCCCAACCAGACGACCACGATGCGCTCCCCGATCTGGGGCGCCAGCAGCAGGGCCGAAGCCACGTTGGTGATCGCGCCAATCGCGACCACGTACAGCGGGCCTTCGCGCGGCTGCACGGCGCGCGCGATCAGGTCCGCCACCGCATCGCTCTCCACCGGCGTATCTAGGCGCCCCAGGTAACGGTCGGACCCGTGGTAGGCGAACCCCTGCGGGGACCGGTCGAGGCGATCGAGGAGGCGCACGATCTCCTCGTAGCTCTTGAGCATCCCGTCTCCCGGTCCCGTGGAACGGCTGTTGTGAAAGGGCGCGGCATAGATCGCCTCTACGTCGAGCGTGTCGCTGAGCAGGCTATAGACCACGGCGAACTGGTCGTCGATCTCGTTGTAGGTGTCGGTGTCGAGGACCATGGACACCGGCCCAGTGGGGGGCTCGAGACGCTGTGCCATCCGTTCAGGCGACAGGGCAATCGCAGGCATGGGGTGACCTCGCTTTCTTGGCTTGGGTGACAGGGGGAAGCAAAAAAGGGCCAGAACACGTGTCTGGCCCCCGATGGGCGGTATAGGACTCGAACCTACGACCTCCTCGGTGTAAGCGAGGCGCTCTAACCAACTGAGCTAACCGCCCGGCAGCGTTCATTATACGTGAATCCAGGGGCCTGTCAAGCAACCCTAGCCTTTGCTACATCTCCTCAGGAGCGGCGACGCCGATCAGACGCAGCGTGTTTGCCAGCGCGTGCTGCGCCGCTTGGACCAGCTTGAGCCGGGCCAACGTGATCCCCACGTCCGCCGGATCGGACGATACGACCCGGCACTCGCGGTAAAACGAGTGGAGCGCGCTGGCGAGTTCCTGGGCATAGTAGCACAGGTGATGAGGCGCGAGCTCGTCCGCAGCCCGCGCCACAACCTCCGGAAGCTGGATCATCTTGCGGATCAGGTCGAGCTCCTTGGGGTGCACCAGCAGCGCCACGTCGCCGTCGCTCCAATCTGTCCAGCCCCGTTCCTGCGCGATCCGGAACAGGCTCGCGATACGCGCGTGCGCGTACTGCACATAGTAGACCGGGTTCTCTTCGCTCTGCGTCTTGGCTAGATCGACGTCAAAGTCCATCTGGCTATCCGACGAGCGCAGCAGCAGGAAAAAACGAGTTGCATCCGCCCCGACGTCGTCGAGCAGCTCGGACAGCGCCACGAACTCGCCGGCGCGCTTGGACATGCGCACGTCTTCGCCGCTCGCCTTGACGCTCACCATCTGGTAGATGATCAACTCGGCGCGCTCCGGGTCGAGGCCGATCGCCTTCAGGCCCGCCTTGACGCGCGGCACGTCGCCGTGATGGTCGGCTCCCCAGACATAGATCGCCCGGTCGAACCCACGATCGACGAGCTTGTTCCACGCGTAGGCCAAGTCAGACGCTAGGTAGGTAGGGCGCCGCGCGGGGTCGGCGATCACCTGCGGAGAGCGGATCAGGACCGCATCCTCTTCGAGGTCCGGAGACGCGAACCACACCGCCCCCTCGCGCTCAGCCACGTAGCCGCCGGCGCGCAGCATGTCCAGGATGCGATCGAACAGCCCCGAATCGTACAGGCTCTGCTCGGAGAACCAGCTGTCATAGTGGACGCCGAGCCGCTCACAGTCCCGCCGGATGCCGCGCAGCGCCTCTTCGCGGGCGATGTCCCGCAGGATCGGCTGGGCCTTGGCGCGTGGCATCTCGGCATAGCGGGCGCCCTCGGCGTCGACGACCTGCTGCGCCCACTCGATCACGTACGCGCCGCGGTACCCGTCCTCTGGAAGGGCCACGTCGTGCCCCAACAGCGCCATGTAGCGTGCGTACATGCTGGCCCCCAGCATGTACACCTGTGTGCCCGCGTCGTTGATATAGTACTCGCGCTCGACGTCATACCCAGCGGCAGCCAAGACGTTGGCGATCGCGTCGCCCAGCACCACGTTGCGCCCGAACCCCACGTGCAGCGGGCCCGTCGGATTGGCGCTCCCATACTCGACCTGGACGCGACTGCCCTGCCCGGCATCGATCCATCCCCACCGCTCGGCGCATGCGTTGATCGTCTCGACCTGCCGCGCCAACCAGCCGGAGGAGAAAGTGTAGTTCAGAAACCCGGGCGGAGCGACCTCTACGTTGCCGATCATGTCGTGCGCGGGATGGTGCGCGACCACGATCTCGGCGATCCGGAGCGGCGCCATCCGTGCCAGGCGCGCCATCTGCATGCATACCGAGGTCGACATATCGCCGAACTCGGGGCGACGCGGGGGCTGCACGGCGACTGCAGGCGCCTCAAAGGCGGGCAGCGCTCCCGCCGCCTGCGCACGCCGTATCGCTTCTGTAGCCAGTTCTGCGATCAGATCTTGGATCAGCACGATTGCCTTCCTTTGCGGGCGATGATTCGGTAGATTGTACACGCATTCCCCGCTCGTGGCAAGGGTGCGTTTGCGGCAGAGCCTGCCTGCGCGCTTCCGCCGACAGTGGGCGACTGCTCCTGGCACGACCAGTGTGCCTGACTTGACAGGAGTCCT
>JAFGIE010000062.1 GCA_016929775.1 Anaerolineae bacterium | reverse complement strand
GATCTATGAGGCGACGCGCCCGCTCTGTGGGTGGGAGGGCGATCCGACGCCCGGCGCCTGAGTCACGTTACCTAGCGAGCGCCGGGGCACTGCGAGGTGAGATGTGGCGCTGATAGCGCTCTCGACCGCGTGGCTGATTGGGATCTATGCCGGCTCGCGGATGGGCGCATCTCTCGCGCCCTGGGGGCTGTGCGCGCTGCTCGCGCTCGGCGCTGCATGCCTGTGGCGCCAGGCGCCGCACGTGCGCTGGGCGGCGGTCAGCGTCCTGTTGCTCGCACTGGGGGCGATGCGCTACCTGGTTGCGGCACCCTGGCTGGACGAGCGGAGCGTCTCCACGTACAACGGTCGGGGGTGGGTGACGCTGACCGGCGTGGTCGCCGCCGAACCGGACGTGCGCGATACGTATGCCAACCTGCGCCTGGAGGCAGAGAGGCTGTCGCTCGGGGAGGGCGTCCCGGTTCGCGTCGAGGGAGCCGTCCTCGTCCGCGTGCCCCGCTATCCGACCTATGCCTACGGCGACCGGCTGCGTGTGCAGGGCCTCTTGCGGACACCTCCCGATCTCGCCGGGTTCTCCTATCGCGACTACTTGGCTCATCGTGGCGTGTACAGCTTGCTGAGCGGCACGCAGGTCGTCGTGCTGGCGCACGGGCAGGGCAGTCCCTTGTACGCGGCTCTGCTTGCGGTGAAGGGACGGGCGCAGCACACGGTCGCCCAGATCCTGCCCGAACCTGCGGCTGCGCTGCTGAGCGGTATCCTGTTGGGGGTGGATACGGGGTTGCCGCGCGACCTTGTCGCCGATTTCGACGCCACCGGCACAGCGCACATCATCGCCATCTCGGGCTTTAACTTTGCGATCGTCGGGGGGCTGCTCACGCGGATCAGCGTGCGCGTCGTCGGGCGGCGGTATGCGGCGTGGTTTTCGACCGCGGCGATCGCGCTATATGCGGTTTTCGTCGGCGGGTCGGGTGCGGTGATGCGCGCGGCGGTGATGAGCTGTATCGCCGTGTGGGGCGAGCACCTGGGGCGCCAGAACAGCTCGGCGAACGCGCTCTTTGCCACCGCGCTGCTGATGACAGCGTGGAATCCGCACCTGCTGTGGGACCTGGGATTCGTGCTCTCCTTTGCGGCAACGCTGGGCTTGGTGACGCTGGCAGATCCGCTGGGGCGCAGGTTCGAGGCTGCGCTGGCGCTGTTCCTGCCGGGGCGCTGGGCGGCGCCTGTCGCGCGCATCCTCAACGAGCCCGTGGTGCTCACGACGTGCGCCCAGTTGACGACGCTGCCGATCGTCGTCTATCACTTTGGCACACTGTCGCTGGTGACCATGCTCAGCAATGCGCTCGTGCTGCCGGCGCAGCAGCAGGTCATGTTGTGGGGCGGGCTGGCGACCGTGGCGGGCATGGCGTGGCTGCCCATGGGGCGCCTGCTTGGCTGGGCGGCGTGGCTGTTCCTGGCGTGGACGATCTGGGTGGTGGAATGGACAGCGCAGCTCCCTCACGCTGCGGTAACCGTCAGCGACGTGCACGCGGCGCACGTCTGGGCCTGGTATGGCCTACTGGGCGGGGGAGTGTGGTGGATGGGCGCATCGGTGGCGAGGCGGCATGCGGTCTGGGCGCGGACCAAGGCGGCGCTCCGCGTGGTCTGGCAGCGGGCGGCGCTGCTGGGCGCAATGGGGGTCGCCGCCGCTTTGGTTTGGCTCGCAGCGCTGCAGATGCCCGACGGGCGTCTGCACGTCACCTACCTGGACGTCGGCGCGGGCGACGCCGTCCTCGTCGAGACGCCGTCGGGACGGCAGGTGATCGTCGACGGGGGGCCTTCGGCAACGGCGATGGTGGCGCACCTGGGGCGACGCCTGCCCTTTGCGGACCGCAGCGTCGACCTGGCGGTGCTGACCGAGCTGACCGATCAGCGGATGGTGGGGCTGGTGCCGATCGTCGAGCGCTACAAGGTGTCCTACCTGTGGACGCCTGCCGCGGACGCAGAGCCCACAGCGACCTACGCGGCGCTGATCGACGCGGCACAGGCGCAGGGCACGCCGGTCGTAGCGCCCGTTGCGGGGACGGTGGCTGCGCTGGGCGATGGCGTCTCGATCCGGGTGCTGCACCCGGCGGCGGACGACACGCCCGGGCAACCGGTCGTGCTCCGGATCGACTATGGGCGCACGTGCTTCCTGTTCGCCGCCGGCGCAGAGATGGCGACCGAGGCGGCGATGCAGGCACGCGGCGAGGACCTGCGCTGCGACGTGCTGCAGGTCGCGGCGCACGGGCGTGAGGGAGCGACGACGCCGCGGTTCCTGGAGGCGGCGCAGCCTGCGCTGGGCGTCATCTCGTGGGGAAAAGGGGGACGTGGGGATGGGCCAGATCCAGCGGTCATGGCGCGACTGGTCGGCTGTGGGGCTACAGTGGCGCGCACTGACGAGCGAGGGAGCATCGAGGTGATCAGCGATGGCGTGCGGTACGAGGTACGGGCGCGCAAGTGAGATAGCAGAGGAGGGATCCTATGGGGCACAAGCAGTTGACGATCCGCGTTCGGGTGGACCTTGCCGCACTGTGGCTGCTGGCGATCGGGTTGGCGCTGATCGCGCTCACGGGTTCGACCGCCTGGGCAGCGGGGGACGGATCTGTGATGCCGGCGCTGGAGGCGCAGGCGGCGACGGCGCGTGGCTTCTATCTCACGGTCACCGAGGCCTACACCGGGATCAAGGCGAGCAACGCCTGCGCCGCCGGGTATCACATGGCCTCGCTGTGGGAGATCTGGGACGTGACCAACCTGGTCTACGACCAGGACTGGGGCTACGCGGCTGCGGACGCCGGAGAGGGCCCACCGTCGAACGTGACCGGTTGGGTGCGCACCGGCTATCACTCGCCCGACGGATCCCCGGGAAGTCCAGGCGTGGCGAACTGCATGGCGTGGACCAGCGACAGCGTCGACCACTATGGGACCGTGGTGATGCTGGGTGCAAACTGGGACAACGCCGGTGTCGCGATCAGCCCGTGGAGAGCTGTGCTCTTGGAGGACAGCTGCGACACTCCTAGGCGCGTGTGGTGCGTGGAGGACTAGCCATGGCCCACAGACAAGAGCGTGCGCCCAGCCTGACGGTCGAGGTCGTTGTGGGACGAGCGGCGGGCATTGCGCTGCTGGCGATCGCCGCAGCACTCTTGGCCCTGGGCGGGGGCGCACGCGCAGAACGCGCGGCGTTCCTGTCGCTTGCACCGCGCGCCTTTTACCTGACGGACGGCGTGCACGACGCCAAGGGGGCGCTCGGGGCGTGCGACGAGGGGTATCACATGGCTGCACTGTGGGAGATCCGGGACGTCTCGCGGCTGGTCTATGATAAGGCGCGCGGCTACCTGGCAGCGGATGGGGGTGCGGGCCCACCTTCTGCGGTCCCGGGCTGGGTGCGCACCGGCTACTGGGAGTCGATCGGGGTGAGTGGCCCTGGGGTGGGCAACTGCCAGGGGTGGACGAGCGATGATCCCGGCGTCTATGGTTCTGCCGTCCGGCTCGACCACGTGTGGGATGCCGTCCCTACGGCAACGGCGCCGTGGGTGCCAGCAAGCCCGCCGTGCAACACGACCAAAATGCACGTGTGGTGCGTAGAGTCGTCGTGGGAGGTAAGCCGATCGCCGGTTTTCCTGCCCCTGGTGCTGCGGGGATTCTGATCCACACAGGCGGATGCGTCTGTGCGCCCTGAGCGGCGCTAGCCCGCTGCGCCCGTCTCTGGCGGATCTTTGCCCGTGTCGAAGCCAAAGCGGTCAAAGACGTCGGCAAAGAGCTCGACGATCTCTTGGCGGGGGATCCCCATCTCTGCCAGGTCATAGTGGTGCTGGCTGCGGTAGCTCTTGGCGCGTTCGGCTTCGTGGTGGAGCACCTGTGCGTACGCTGGATCGAGGGGCAAGCCCAGGTGTGCATAGATCGCGCGCACTGTGCCCTCGGGGTCAGCGACGAGGTCGTCGTAGCGGACGACTACATAGCTGTCTGGTGGGGCTTGGTCCAGCCGCGCGAGGGGATAGCTGTACCAGTGCTTGGCCATGTCGATCACCCAGTCGCGCGCCGCCCAGGGCTTGAGCGGGTCAGCCATGGTGCGCCACTGGATCTCGATCAGGTCGAGGTACGAGGGGATGACCTGCAGGGGGTTGCGCGCCAGGTAGATGAACTTGCAGTCGGGGAACCAGCGATAAAAGGTGTCGATCCGGGGCGTGCTCGCCGGGCTCTTGGCGAGGTAGTGACGACCAGGAGCCTGCTCTGTGCGGTGGGCGTAGAGGTGGCGCCGCAGGCAGCCGCTGTAAAAGCGCATGATGCGGCGCTTCTCCCATCGCGGCAGCTTTCTGTCGAAGCGCGTGTAGTCGTGCGCGTCGTGCATGATGGCAGAGATGGTCGAGGTGACCAGCGTGGACCAGGTGTGGACGAACAGGTATTCATCCTCCTCGGGTTCGAGCAGCGTGAAACGGTGCACAAGGAGCGACGCGTACAGCCTGCGCTCCATGGTGTGCAGGAGGGTGCGGAAGGGACTGCCGAGCCAGCGATCGACGGCGCCGAGCGCCGCGCCGAGCTTGCGCTGGACGATCGAGGGGGCAAACAGGATCTCCCACGTGATCATCGAGGTCATGGTGCGCACATCTTTCGCCATCAGGCGATGGAGAAGGGTCGTGCCGCTGCGCGGGTTGCCAATGATGAACACGGGCTCGCGGATCGCTTGCTCGCGGAAGCCCGGGTAGAGCAGCTTGTCCAGCTGCAGGCAGGTCCAGGTCACGAGTTCGAGCAGCGCAAAGAACGGGTAGAAGGCGACAAGCCAGGCGAGCCGCTTGGGCGTCAGCCGGTAGTGTGTGCCCTTGGTCTCGAACAACGCCCGGCGGGTGAACGCCAGGAAGCGGCGCATGTTGAACAACATAGCACTCTCCTCCATCGTGTACTGGACCTATGATACCACGATCCGGCGCTCTGTCCAGCCGGGGAATGGGCGTGTGGGGATCAATGGGAGTGGCGCAATTGCACAGAACGGCGAAGAGGGGTATAATAGCAAACTGCTGTCTAGCAGGTCCTGACCCGAGGGCCATGTCCTCAGCGCCGACGGTCGTGCTCCCTCCCGCAGAGGGGTAGGCGGACATGACCCGGGCGCTAGGCCTGCACGCGCAGGCAAACACGAGGTGAGCTCGCTGCACAGACAGGGCTCACCTCTTCTGTCGCCGAGCTGGGGCGTTCAGCGCTCTGCTTTGGGCATAGACGAAGAAGGAGAAGTGGATCCGATGAAGCGGCGTCTGTCTATGGTTGTGCTTGTCGTGGCGTTGTTGGCTGCTGCCTGTGTTTCCCAGACCAGCGATGAAGCGACACCGACACCGATCCCAACGTCGATGGTGCCCGACAAGCCCACGTACGTGGTAGAACGGGGCACCGTCGAGAATAAGGAGCAGTTCACGGCGCGCGTCTCGCCCATCCGCGAGGAATCGCTCTACTTTAAGAAGGGCGGCTACATCGAGGTCGTGTACGCCGACCGGGGCGATTGGGTGGAAGAGGGCACGATCCTCGCCGAGCTCGAGGTGGGTGACGTGGCGAGCCAGCTCGCGCTGGCGGAGGTGGACCTGGAGACCACGCTGGACCGGTACGCAGCCGCGGAAGAGGCGCTGGAGCGGCAGCTGTACAGTGCACGCACCGCCCTGAGGGTGACGGAGCTGCGGCTGGAGCGCGCAAAGGCAACACCCCCGGTGTCGAATCTGATTTCGCTGCGCTACGCGGTCGATCGCAGCGCCGAGACGCTGGAGGAAGCCAAGATCGCCTACAAGGAGGCCCTGGACCGTCCTTGGGAGCCGCAGCGGGTGCGCGACTCGCTGATCAAGAACGTGACTCAGGCGGAGCGGGCGTACGAGGAGGCCAAGGCGCGGTACGATGAGGCGTTGGTCAAGGCGCGCCAGGTAGAGGCGACGTACAAGATCGATCTGGCGCTGCTCGAGATCGAGGTCGAGAAGGCTAAGCAAGAGATCGCGTGGCTGGAGCGGGGCGTTGACCCATCTCTACTGCAGGGCGTCGAGTCGGCGGAACTGCGCGTCGAGCGCCTCGAGGCACAGATCCAGATGGGGCAGTTGGTCGCGCCCTTTGACGGTGAGCTGACGTCGTTCAACGTCATCCCGGGCCAGTCGGTTGAAGCCCGCAAAGCGGTCGCCGTGATCGCCGATCCGAGCGAGGTGGACATTACCGCCAACCTCAGCGGCAACCAGATGTCGCTGTTGGAAGAGAACACTCCGTGTGAGGTCACGTTCAGCAGTCGGCCTGGCGAGATCTTTACGGGCATCATCCAGCAGCTCCCCTACCCGTACGGAACGGGCGGTGGCTCGGTGCGGGTTGAGGATGAGGATGAGCGCACGCACATCCTGCTCGACGACATGGAGGGGTCGGGGTTGGAGGCTGGTGACCTGGTCAAGGTCACGGTGCTGATCGAGCAGAGCGTGGACACGCTCTGGCTGCCCCCGGCGGCGATCCGTACGTTCGAGGGACGCCAGTTCGTGATGGTGCGCCTGGGCGACCGGCTGCAAAAGGTCGACGTCAAGCTGGGCGTCGAGGGAGAAGACCGGGTCGAGGTCATCGAGGGGCTGGAAGAGGGACAGATCATCGAAGGTCTATGAGCAGGATCCAGTACGTCCTCGCTGTATTCCTAGTCTCGGCGCGGAGGCTGTTTCATCAGCGTGGGCTAGCCCTGTCGTTGCTCCTTGGGCTGGTGGTTGCGGTGGCATTGACGGTGAGTATCCCGCTCTATGCGGATGCGGTCAGCTATCGCATCCTGAACGACAGGCTGTACAACGATCCGAGCGATCCGGCTCCACCCTTCTCGTTCCTGTTTCGCTATGTGGGGAGCTGGCACGGATTCCTCGAGTGGGAAGCGTGCCAAAAGCTTGACGCGTACATGCAGACTGCGGCGACGGCTGCGGTTGGCCTGCCGGAAAGGGCCGTGGTCCGTCACTACAAGACGGACCGCATGCGGCTCTTTCCGACATCGAGCGAGGCGTACGGCACGGTCTCCGAGCCGCTCTCCTTCGTCTCGCTCGGCTTTGTCAGCGACCTCGAACCGCAGATCGAGCTGCTGGAGGGGACGTTCCCCAGAGCAGCGCGCAGCAGCAGCGAACCGATGGAAGTCCTGATCACGCCCGGGCTTGTGGAAGCGATCGGGCTGCAGCCGGGAGAGGAGTACATCGTCTATGATCGCGCGCCCACCGAGGGCGACGCGGCGGTCGAGACGGTCTACCAGCAGAGGGTGCGGATCGCGGGCGTGTGGCGCGCGCGCGACCCCAGTGATGTGTTCTGGTTCTACCCTCAGTCGTCGTTCGACCAGGTGTTGCTGCTGCCAGCAGCTAGCTACGGGCAGTTGGCGCTGGCGATGAAGGGCGAGGTCGGCCTGGCGGTCTGGTCGCTGGTGCTAGACGGCGATGCGGTGGGCTCGGCGGACGTCCCCGAGCTCCTAGGACGCGTGCAGACGCTGCAGAAGGATGCGCTGAGTCTGTTGCGCGACGTGGACCTCGCTCGCTCGCCCGAGAGCAAGCTGCTCGCGTACAGCGACACGGTCGTCCTGTTGACCGTGTCCCTGTACTTGTTCAGCGTGCCGATCCTGGGCTTGGTGTTCTACTTTATCGCGCTCGTCTCGGGCATGATCGTCGAGCGGCAGCGCAACGAGATCGCGATGCTGCGCAGCCGAGGGACGACGACCGGGCAGGTGGTCGGCATCTATCTGCTCGAGGGGCTGATCGTCGGCGCCATGGGGATGGTTGTGGGGGCGCTGCTGGGCGAGCGCGTTGCACAGGTGATGGGGCTTACGCGGTCCTTCCTGCAGTTAGAAGCGCGCAGCTTGCTGCAGACAGCCCTGACCTGGCGCAATCTGCGGTTCGGCCTGCTGGCGCTCGTGGCGTCGATCGCAGCAGGCGTCGGTCCGGCGGTCCGTGCGGCGCGAGAGACGGTGGTGACGTACAAGCAGGACCAAGCGCGCGTGCTGCGTGCGCCGTTCTGGCAGCGCGCTTTCCTGGACGTCCTGCTGCTGGCGCCATCGCTGTATGGTTACTACCTGCTGCGTGAGCGGGAGACGATCTCGTTCCTAGAGACGGACAGCAGGACGGGCTCGCCGTTCAGCAATCCGTACTTGTTCTTGGTCCCGGCGACCTTTGTCTTTGCGCTGGCGCTGATGTTCGTGCGGGTGTTCCCGTGGGTGATGCGGATCTTGGCTTGGGTGGCGAACGCGTGGCGGGGCGTGGTGCCTGTGCTGGCGCTGCGCCACTTGTCGCGCACGGCACGGCACTATGTCGGTCCGATGCTGCTGCTGGTGCTGACCTTGAGCCTGGCGGTGTTCACCGCTTCGATGGCTCTGACTCTCGATACGTTCGCTTGGGCAAACGCCTACTATGAAACGGGAGGCGACTTTCGGCTGGTCGAGATGGGAGAGAGCACCGAGACGGAGGGGCTGGGCAGCCTGACCGGCGAGGGAGAGAGTGCGGCGCCCGAAGAAGAAGAGGAGGAGGCAGCAGGCCCGGAGTGGCTCTTTCTCCCCGTCTCGGAGCACCTTCACATTCCAGGCGTGCGCGCGGCAGTGCGCGTGCTGCAAAAAGAGGTGACCGCCAAGCTCGCCGGCGGCAACGCCAAGGTGCAGTTGATGGCGGTCGATCGCTTCGACTTTGGACAGGTTGCGTTCTTTCGCCGGGACTTTGCGCCGGCGAGCCTGGGTGCGCTCATGAACGCGCTGGCGGTACGCGATGACGCCGTCCTCGTGAGCCGCGATCTCTACCAGCAGGGCCTTGAGGTGGGGGACAAGCTAACCCTCCAGATCCCGCTGGGCTCCGAGCCGACCGCCAGCTTTCGCGTAGGCGGGGTCGTCGACCTCTTTCCGCGCCTCTATCCGGAGGACGGTCCGTTCGTGATCGCCAATCTGACGCATCTCTACAACCTGGTCGGCGGCGTTTATCCCTACGATGTGTGGTTGGCGACCGACGCCGACTTGCGTGCGCCGGAGCTGCTTGCCGCAGCCAACCAGATCGGCCTGAACGTGATGCGCGCGTTCGACGCACGCGGCTTGGTCGACGCCGCACAGCTCAGCCCGGAACGGCAGGGCGTGTTCGGACTGCTGTCCGCCGGCTTTGTCGCGTCGGCGGCGCTGACGGTGATCGGCTTTACCATCTACTCGTATGTCTCGTTTCTCAAGAGGTATATCGAGCTGGGGGTGCTGCGCGCGGTGGGGCTGTCCGTCGCCCAGATGGGTACATTCCTGGTCGTGGAGCAGCTGACGCTGATCGCGATGGGCGCTGCTGCGGGGACGGGACTGGGCGTGTTGGTCAGCAACCTGTTCATCCCGTTCTTCCAGGTGCAGGGAGGCGAGCACCCGCGTACCCCTCCCTTTGAGGTCCGGATCGCGTGGAACGAGATCGCGTACATCTATGCCGTTTTCGGCGTGATGTTTGTTGCAGGCGTGATCGTGATGTTGCTCTCGCTGCGGCGAATGCGCGTCTTTGAGGCGATCAAGTTGGGCGAGACTACGTAGACGCCCTGTAGAATAGGAAAGCGATTGTGAGCGAAGAACCCCTGATCATCTGTGATAACCTGGTCAAGATCTACAAGATGGCCGATCTCGAGATCGTGGCGTTGCAAGGCCTCGATCTGGTCGTGCAGGAGGGCGAGATCATGGCCCTCGTTGGCCCATCCGGCTCGGGCAAGAGCACGCTCATGAACATCCTGGGCGGGCTCGACCAGCCGTCGGCGGGGCGCGTGATCGTGGACGGGCGCGATCTGCTCAAGCTGTCGGGGCGCCAACTGAACAAGTACCGGCGCGAAGAGGTGGGATTCGTGTGGCAGCAGCCGTCGCGCAACCTGATCCCCTACCTCTCGGCAGAGGAGAACGTGACGCTGCCCATGATCATCACCGGCGTCGGCTTGCGCGAACGCCGCCGCCGGTCGAGCGAGCTCCTCGAAGCGGTTGGGCTCGGGCACCGCAAGCGGCACCGCCTGGCAGAGATGTCGGGCGGCGAACAACAGCGCGTGGCGATCGCCGTCTCTCTCGCCAACTATCCGCGGCTGCTCCTGGCGGATGAGCCGACCGGTGAGGTAGATTCGCGGATGGCACAGGAGATCCTGGGCGCGCTGCGCAACCTGAACCGTGAGCTGGGGGTCACGATCCTGATCGTGACACACGACCCGCGCATCGCCAGTGAGGTGGACCGGGTGATCGCGATCCGCGATGGGAGGACGAGTACCGAGACCACGCGACAGGTGTTGGCGCCTCTGTCAAACGGGGATGAGGACGAAGACGAGCTGGCGGACGAAGGCTTCGAGCACGAGGTGATGTACGAAGAACTCGTGGTTCTGGATACCGCTGGTCGTCTGCAGGTCCCGCGGGACTACCTGGAGGAGATGCGGATCGGTGACCGCGCGCGCGTCGAGCTGACGGGCGAGGGCATCCTGATCCGTCCGGTTGCTGGTCGCGAAGCG
Organism: Anaerolineae bacterium; assembly: GCA_016929775.1. Next base: position 25,468 of record JAFGIE010000062.1, on the reverse strand, counting down.
GTCGCATCGCGCGTGTCCGAGGAGGACGAGTGGGAAGTGCAGGTCAGCGGGCTGTACCTGGCGCAAGATGCGCCGCCGCCGCCGCATCACAAGCGGGTTGCCGACTGGTTGCGGCGGCGCCTGGGCGGCGGGCGGAACGAGTAGAGAGGGCAAGTCACTCATGTCGCTGAACAAAGAGAATGGAGCGATCATCCGGATCGAGAACCTGACCCGCGTCTACCGTTCGCGCGGCAAAGAAGTCCACGCGCTGCGAGGGCTCAGCCTAGAGATCCCGTTTGGGGAGTATGTGGGCTTCCAAGGGCGCTCGGGCTCGGGCAAGACGACGCTGATCAACTGTATCGGCGGACTGGATCGGCCAACGTCGGGCGAGGTGTTCTTTAAGGGAAGGCCGATGTCCGAGTTGAGCGAGCGCGAGGTCACCCGCTTGCGCCGGGTCGAGTACAGCTTTGTGTTCCAGTCTTTCGCGCTGCTCCCCACGTTCTCGGCCTACGAGAACGTGGAACTCCCGCTGCGCATCCAGGGGCTGTCGCGTCGTGAGCGTCGCGAGCGGACGATGCGCTGCCTGGCGATCGTCGGACTGAGCAAGTGGGCAAAGCACAGGCCGTACGAGATGTCGGGTGGTCAGCAGCAGCGCGTCGCCGTGGCGCGCGCCCTGGTCACTCGGCCCGAGGTGATCCTGGCGGACGAGCCGACAGGTGAGCTGGACACTACGACGGGGCGGCAGATCATGTCGCTGTTCCAAAAGATCTCGATCGAGGAAAACGTCACGGTGGTCATGGTGACTCACGACCCGATCGTCGAAGAGTATGCCTCGTTGGTCTACCACTTGAGCGACGGGCAGGTCTCCGACCGGATCGAGCACCCGCAGAACAAGGTGGTGATGGCGTAGGGGTCAGTTCTCGCCAAAGTGGATGTCGGCAAGCCGCGTGCCCAGTTCGACTTGGCACCGCTCGCAGAAGAGGATCTCGTCCCGGGTTTCCTGCTCCGCATAGGCGATCAGCATCGGCAGGGTGTGGGCGGGGCGCATTGCACAGACATTGGTGCAGTGCGCCTCGTCGCGTTGTGTGGGGATAGGCACGCCCAGCGTCTGCCCGACATAGTGGGCTGTCAACCGGCGGAGGAGCATCAAGCGCCGCCACGAGTCGGTGAGCGTGTGCAGCAGGTGCATCGAGAGCACGGCTGCCATGCCACGCGCCGCCGCGCCGAGCACGGTCTCTCCTCGGTAGTCGACGAGAGGTTGGTGGAGCAACGAGAGGTCAAAGTGGGGCGACTCTTTTTGCCACGGTTCGCTGGTCACGAGAGACAGGAACCGGTCTGCGCGGATGTCGCCTGTGTCGTGGAGAGCGCTTTGCTCCTGGTACCACTGAAAGCTGGCATAGTCCGCTTCGGTGGCGACGCCTTGGAGGAACCAGTCGCCAAAGGGCCGGATCTCTGGCGCCGGGATCAGGCGTCCCCGGTGCGGGACCTGCTCCCACGCGAGCCTGAGCGCCTCGTGCACCGAGCTGACAAAGACGACGGCTTCGCCCTCTTCGATTCCGCTGCTCCACGTCAGGGAGAACGAGCGCATAGGGTGCTCTCCTCGCCCGCCGCGCCTTGAGCTTGCCGCCTGCGCAGCGTCAAGGCGGTGCGGGCGCATACTGTGCCTATTATAGCGGATCTGTGTGCAGATACAAGGCGAAAGCCCGAAGGCCCATGCCTTGCTCGTGGCTGGGATCGGTGTTATAATCGCGCTCGATGGTTCGCATCGAGACTGATTCAAGGAGGAATCGGATGGAGTTCGGGTGGAATTCAGAGCAAGAGATGTGGCGCCGGGCGGTGCGCGACTTTGCGCAGAACGAGATCAAGCCCCGCGTTCGCGAGTACGACAGCAGCGGCGAGATCCCGGCAGACCTGATCCGGAGCATGGCACAGATGGGGCTCCTTGCGCTGACCGTGCCTGAGGCCTACGGGGGTATGGCGGCGGACTGGACGATGGCGTGCATTGCCGCCGAAGAGCTGGGACGCGCCGACATCAGCCTGGCGCTGCCTGTTCTCTACCTGGTGGAGGCAGCCTGGGGGTTCATCTTTGGCAGGTACGGGTCGGAGCGGCTCAAGCAAGAGGTGCTGCCCAAGGTGTGCCGCGGCGCGGCGTTCCTCGGCATCGCGACCACAGAGCCGAGCGGCGGGTCGGACATCCTGGGCGCCACGCGCTGCCGGGCGGTGGAGTCTGAGGCAGGCTGGACGCTGAACGGCGAAAAGATGTACATCAGCGGCGTCCGAGAGAGCATGAACATGGGGGGCGTGCACCTGACCCTGTTCCGGACGGGCGATGCGACCGACCACCGTGCGTTCACGTTTTTCGCCGTCCCGCTCAAGGGTACGCCCGGCATCTCTCCCACGATCATCGAGGATATGGGCCGCATGGGCATCTCGACCGGTGGGTTCGCCATGGAGGACGTGCACCTGCCCGCCGATCACCAGGTCGGGGGTCTGAACCGCGGGTTCTACCACGCCATGGAGGGCTTTTCCGCGGCGCGCACGCTGATCGGCGCGACGTGCGTTGGGGCGGCGGAGGCTGCGCTCGAGATGGGCATGGAGTGGATCAAGGAACGCAAAGCCTTCGGGCGACCGCTGGCTTCCTATGAGGGGATCCAGTTCCCGCTGGCGGACCTGTGGGCAGAACTGGAAGGGGTCCGGCTCAACGTCTACAAGGCGGCGTGGGAGATGGACCGTTTCTACCAGCGCGGCGAAGGAGGGCATCATGACATCGCCACGGCAGCGGCGATCGTCAAGCTTCGCGCGCCGCTCCTGGCGTGGAACATCATGAACGAGGTCGCCAACTGGTTCGGCGCAGCTGGCTACTCCAAGGAATACCCGATCGAGATGGGGATCCGCGGCGTGCGGTCGTACTCGATCGGGGCTGAGGGGACCGTGAACATCCAGCGTCTGGTCATCGCGCGCGAGCTGCTGGGTTCTGAGTTCATGCCCTATCGGAACTAGAGAGATGCCAGGCCATGAGCCGCACCATCCGCATCCGGGGGGATAGCGCCACCTTTCCCGGCGAGGCGTGCGTGCACTGTCTGAGCCCCGCGACAGAGACGGTGCAGCTGGTCAAAGTGAAGCGGTCGGCGGTGCGCCGGGTCAGCGTGCCCTACTGCGCGTCCTGCCTGGCGTTGCGCAAGGCGCGCTCTCCAGCTCAGGTGCAGTCGGAGCGCATCGCGACGCTCGTTGGCTTTCTGGCGGCGTGGGCTGCTGGGGTGTGGGTCTATCTCTCGGTCCTTTCGTGGGAGGCCTTTGCGGTGCGGAATGGGCCCGTATGGGCTGGGCTCGTGGGGTTGCTGGTGGTCGACGTTGTATTTGCCGTGCTGCACATGGTCGGCACGACGTGGTCGCTGCGGTATCGCAGCCCGGAGACCAGGGCTGCGCTGAACGCAGTGCGCATCCGGTCGTTCGACTGGGAGACGACGACGCTCGAGTTCGCGGATGACGTGTACGCCGATCGCTTTGCGCTTGCGAACGCGGCGATCGTGCAGGCTGATACCGAGGCGTAGAGGCCCCTGCGATGGCGGATTGGGCGGGCGCGGGATCGCGACGGAGTGAGGAAGCGCACAGTCGTTCGCCGGCGAGCGCGCGGCGAATTCGCTCGCGAGGCCTCTACGCCGCAGCACATGGAGCGAGCTGGAGTGCCGTGCGATCCGGAAGAGAGGGCAGATGAGTATGACGGTTGCCCAGGACCGGGAGCGTGCCGCGATCTCGTCGCTGATCGTCGTCTCGGCTTACATCGCCGCGCAGATGCTGGCGGACGTGACCAGCCTCAAGATCGCGCTGGTCGCCCGGTTCAGCATCGACGGCGGGACGTTCATCTATCCCCTGACCTTCACGCTCCGCGACCTGGTGCACAAGATGCTCGGCAAGCGCGCGGCGCGCGCGCTGATCGTGACTGCAGCTGGGATCAACGTGCTCATGGCGGGGCTGTTTGCGTTCGTGAGCTGGCTCCCCGCGGATCCAGAATGGGGGCTGCAGGCCGAGTTCGCCGCCATCTTGGGACCGGTGTGGCGGATCGTGCTGGCGAGCATCGCCGCCGAGGTGATCAGCGAGCTGCTCGATACCGAGGTCTACCACCTGTGGGTCTCGCGGATCACGCGGCGCTACCAGTGGCTGCGTGTGTTGGTCAGCAACGCGATCAGCGTCCCGGTGGATAGCCTGGTCTTTGTGTGGGGGGCCTTTGGCGGCGTGCTGCCCATAGCTGTGGTGTGGTCGATCTTTTGGAGCAACGTGCTGGTCAAGGGGGTCGTCACGCTGGTCAGCCTGCCCGGGATCTACCTGGTGCCAGAGGGGCGCGCTTCCTCCGACGTCTGACGTTGTGCTCCTGTCCGTCCCCCCGCGGGAGCGGAGGGACGAGCCACACGACGGGCTCGCGCTGGCGTCCCCCCCGTAGGGGCGCGGCTTGACGCGCCCTCCACTCGCGCCGGCGTCCCCCCCGTAGGGGCGCGGCTTGACGCGCCCTCCACTCGCCCTGGCGTCCCCCCGCGGGAGCGGAGGGACGAGCGCGTCTGCGCCCTGGCGTCCCCCCGCGGGAGCGGAGGGACGAGCGCGTTGGCCTATCCGTCCCCCCGCAGGAGCGGAGGGACGAGCGCGCGCGTGTCCTGCCGGACCCGTTCTAGGTCGTCGGCGTTGGGCCGACCCCGGATGTCGCCCATCCGTCCTTGCGTACTGTGTTCCAGGGAGCCGTGGAACTCGCCGACGACGTACCACTCGTCCAGCACCTGTATGCCGACGTGCGCAAAGAACTGCCCAGCGTGCTTGCCAGCGGGAATCGCCTCGTCCACGCCCGTGTGAGGTCCGGAGTAGGTACAAAAGACCAGGGCGTGCTTGCCGGGGACAGGGGGCGCGCCGGTCCGGATCCGTCCTGCCTTGCGGTATTCGGCAAACTTGTTCGAGAGCAAGTCCCGCACCGGCTGCGGCGGCAACCAACCGTAGGAGGGAAAGCCGAGGCAGTATAGGTCATATTCGAACCAGTCCAGGTCCGCCGCCTCCTCGGCGCGCCGGTAGACGACCTCGACGCCCTGCTCGGCGAGCGTCTCTGCGATCGCCTGCGCCACCTTTTCCGTGTTTCCGGTCCTCGACCAGTACACAACAGCTGCCTTCATGTTGCTGCTCCCTTGGTTGATCGCTGCGGACTCCCGTCGGGTCATCCCATCTCGGGCAGCGCGCCGTCCGCCTCGAGCGCGCGTAGCTCGGTGAGCGTCTCGAACGCGTGCCGCATGTGGGGGATAAAGATGCTTCCGCCGACGACGAGGGCCACGTTCAGAGCCTCGTGCAGTTCCGGATCAGCGTAGCCCATCTTGACGCACTGGATCAGGTGGTAGTCGATGCAGTCGTTGCAGCGGAGGACGCAGCTCGCTACGAGTCCGAGCAGTTCCTTGATCCGCGCGTCCAGCGCGCCGTCGGCATAGCAGGCTGTATCGAGGTTGAAGAAGCGCTTGATCCCGAGATGCCCGGCGCCAAGGATGGCGTCGTTCATCCGGGACCGATAGGCCTCGAATTCGTCGATGTGACCCGACATGGCACCTCCTGTAGGTGAGCCTACGGTTCGCGCGGCTAGCGGGTGACCGGGAAGGAGGGCGGCATGGCACGCTTGTGTGCGGTGCGTGCCATCATCCCCTCGACCTTGGCGATCCGATCGGCGGGCAAGTCCGGCGCCTGCCCTCGGTCCCACGCGGCGAGAATGGCGTCGATCTCGGCGTAAGTGATGCCCATCTCACCTTCGTCGGTCTGCCCGGGCCATAGCCCAGGAGAGGGGGCGCGATCGATGATCGGCTGCGGCACGCCCAGGACGCTGGCAAGGGCGCGCACCTCGTGCTTGTAGAGCTCCCCAAGGGGCTCGATGTCGACGCCGGCATCGCCGTACTTGGTAAAGTAGCCGACCATGATCTCGGCTTTGTTGCCCGTGCCAGCGACCAGGTAGCTGCGCGACTGGGCGAGGTAGTAGAGCGCGCTCATACGCAGGCGCGGTTTGAGGTTGGCCCTCGCCAGGTTGCTTCCCTCGGGCAGCGCAGCGAGGATCGCGTCGTACGGCGCGCACAGGTCGACGCTGATCAGGTCGAGGCTGAGCGCCTGCGCGACCATCCGCGCGTAGCGCTCGTCTTCGGCGACGCTGTAGCACGGCATCCATACGCCGAGCACGCCCGCGCCCGCGCGCACGGCGAGCGCTGCCGTCGTCGCCGAGTCGATCCCGCCGCTCAGCCCGACGACATAGCCATCCGCGCCCGCCTCGCTCAGCTTGTGGCGCATCCACGCTGCGATCTCGTGTGCAAGCGCGATCTCGTCCATGCTCACTCCTCGTGTCTGCGTACGCTCGTTCCACGGGCATGATACGCGGATCTGGCGCCGTGTCAACCCGATCTGGCGGCGAGATGCCTGCGCAGTCCCACAGGCAGCGTTTGACGGGTCGGGGGGTTTGTGTTAGGATTGTCCTGGAGGGTGCATGGGCGAGACAGTTGTAACAGTGATCGGCGGGGGCCTGGCGGGGTCGGAGGCGGCGTGGCAGATCGCACGGCGCGGTGTGCCGGTTATCCTCTACGAGATGAGACCGGCGCAGATGACGCCCGCACACCAGACCGGGCTGTTGGCCGAACTGGTGTGCTCCAATTCCCTGGGCTCCAACCTGCCAGACCGGGCGCTGGGCGTGCTCAAGAACGAGCTGCGCCGGCTCGGTTCCTTGATCCTGCAGGTGGCAGACGAGACCGCTGTGCCCGCAGGGGGCGCGCTGGCGGTCGGTCGCGACGCGTTCGCGCGTGGGGTCACAGACAGGATCGCCGCACACCCGCTGATCGAGCTGCGACGAAAAGAGGTCACGGCGCTGCCAGAGTCGGGGCTGACGGTGGTCGCGACCGGACCCCTGACCAGCCCGGCGCTGACGGCTGACGTGCGGGCGCTGCTGGGGGAGGAGTACCTGTACTTCTACGATGCCATGGCGCCGATCGTGTCGCTCGACTCGATCGACATGACGCGCGTCTACCGCGCGTCGCGGTACGGCAAGGGCGATGACGATTACATCAACTGCCCGATGAACCACGCCGAGTACGATGCGTTCGTCGGCGCGCTGCTTGCCGCCGAGCGGATCCCGCTGCGATCGTTCGAGCAAGAGGATCAGCGCTTCTTCGAGGCGTGCCTGCCGGTCGAGGTGATCGCCGCGCGGGGGCACGATGCGCTCGCCTACGGACCGATGCGCCCAGTGGGCCTGGTCGATCCCCGCACGGGCGAGCGTCCGGTCGCAGTCGTGCAGCTTCGGCAGGACAACGTGGCGGCGACGCTGTACAACCTGGTCGGCTTTCAGACCAACCTGCGCTGGGCGGATCAGGCGCGCGTGTTCCGCATGATCCCGAGCTTGGAGCAGGCCGAATTCGTGCGCTATGGGCAGATGCACCGCAATACGTACATCAACGCACCCGCGCTGCTCGCGCCGACGATGGCGTTCCGCGGACGGGACGGGCTGTTCTTTGGGGGGCAGATCACGGGCAGCGAGGGATATGTCGGATCGACTGCCAGCGGGTACGTGGCGGGCACAAACGCGGCGCGCGCCGCGCGTGGGGAGGAAAGCGTCGTGTTCCCGCCGACGACCATGATCGGCGCCCTGTGCCAGTACGTGACCACGCCGCAGAAGGACTACCAACCGATGAAGGCGAATTTCGGGCTACTGCCCGCGCTCCCGGAGCGCGTCCGTCCCAAGCGACGCCGCTACGAGATGCTGGCGGAGCGATCCCTGCGCGACCTGGAGCGTTTCATGAGAGAGAGGTCTGTATGCCCCGACTGAGCGTGAGCCAGCTGCGCGCCGGCATGCGCCTGGAAAAGGCGGCGTTCATGCTGGCGACGCTGCGCCAGGCGACCGACCGGAACGGCGATCCCTACCTCAAGATGACCCTGCGTGACAAGACGGGCGATATTGAGGCCCGCTTCTGGCGCGTGCCGCAGGGGGTGCCGGAGCAGTTGAGCACAGGGGAGGGCGTTGCCGTCACGGGCAGCGTCAGTGAGTATCGGGGCAGCGCGCAGGTCAATGTCAGCTCGGTGTTTCCCTACAAGCTGGAAGAGATCGCCGACTATTTGCCCACGGCGCGGCGCCCAGCGGAGGAGATGATTGCCGAGCTGCAGCGCTTGATCAACAGCATCAAGGAGCCGCATCTCAAGCAGCTGCTGCGCGAGGTGCTGGGCGATCCGGCATTCCAGGCGCGCTTCTTTGAGGCGGCGGCAGCCAAGATGTTTCATCACGCGTGTGTGGGCGGCTTGTTGGAGCACTCGCTCGACGTCGCCCGCCAGGTCGTGTTCGTTGCCAAGCGCTATCCAGAGATCGATCGCGATCTGGCGGCGACGGCTGCGCTGCTCCACGACATCGGCAAAGTCGACAGCTATGTGCTCAAGGGAGCCTTTGACCTGACCGATGCAGGGCGTCTCCTGGGACACGTGTACCTGGGCGCGGTACGCGTCGACCGGGCGATCGACGGGATCGAAGGGTTTCCCGCCGAACTCAGGCTGCGGCTGATGCACGCCGTCTTGGCTGCGCACGGCGAGCTAGCCAAGGGTGCGGTGGTCACACCCCGCACGCCCGAGGCGATCGTGCTCCACCACGCCGACGAGCTGGACGCCGGGGTGCGCGGTTGGGTCGACCACGTCCAACGCGAGGACCCCAGCGGCGCCTGGACGTCGTGGAGCACGATGCACGAGGGCGAGCTGTACGTCGGAGTTGAAGATGAGGACGCCTCGTAGCAGGCGAGATGCGCGCGCGGGCGAGCCCGCCGCTCGCGCCAGAGCCCAGGCATAGGGAGCAGGACCATGAACGGTCGGGTGGCATCGCCTCACGCGGACCCAGCGGAGGCACTGCCGTACGCGCTGCGGCGCATCGAGGACGCGACGACGCAGTTCCCGGTCTCGCAGCTCTTGACGCCGTGGCCCGACATGCTCGCGTGGCTGCTGGATGATACGGCTGTAGAAGAGCGCTGGCTCGACCAGCTGCAGCGCCTGCGCGTTGGCTTTGGCCCGCGGTGGGACCTGATCGCCCATCGCGCGCTGGGCGATGGAGTACGGGAGACCAGCGACCGCGCATTGGCGGACCCCGACTATGACCCGCTGGGCGGGATGGAGCCCTGGGGCGCGGAGCTGACTGCCGTGCTGCGGGCGGTGCTGAGCGAGGGCATGGACTTTGGCGGCGAGGCGGGCGGGGTCGTGCCTGTTGGAGCGCGTGGACGTCCCTTCGTGCGCGTCGTGTCCACCGAGGGCGCGTCGCTGGTCGCCCCCATTCTCTCGTACGTGCCGCTGGGCGAGAGCGAGTGGCAGGCGATCGTCCGGGGCTTGAGCGATCTGGTCGCGCTGGCGCTGCGGTTCGAAGGCGCGGTAGTGGCGTGGCTGATCGGGGGGTTCGCACGCGATGTCGAGGGCCGACTGCAGTTGCGCCCCGAGCTCTCCCTATCTCCGCCTCCTTCCGGCACGCGGCTCAAGCCGCTGCGCGTGCTGCTGGGGACGGCGTACGAGGAGCAGTGCCCCTCGCTGATCCCGCTGGCGCATGCCCGGCGACGTGCGCGTGCGCGGGCCTCCGACGCGCTGCTCGAGCGTACGCCGTGGCATCGTTTGGTGGTGCAGCTCGACGTCCGCGCCGAGGACTATGTGCTGCTGAACGTCGATCGCCTGGCAAGCGCCGAGCGCGAGATAGCACGCCGCGTCATGTACTTGGACCAGCGTCCGCGCACGCCGCACAGGGTCACGGGCTCCGTACGCCCGGTACCACGTCCGTGGCAGCCTCTCGGCGCAGCCCCCGAGGCCCCGGCGCCCCCGGCTGAACCGGTCGGCGAGGGTGGATCGCTGCAGGAGGCGGCGGAAGCCGCCGAGGAGGGCGCGCCAGCGCTGCCAGCCTCGCTCGCGGCGCTCTCTCGCGACGCGGAGGCCCTACGCCAGAAGGGGATGGCTGCCGTAGAGAGCGATCCCGTACTCGCCCAGAAATACCTGCTCGCCTCGACCATCCTCGAGAACAACAGCATCGACGTGTGGCTGACCCTGGTGGACCTCGCCTCGAGCGAGAAGCAGAGGGCGTCTTTTCGGCGGGAGGCGGAAAAGGTCCTGCGGAGGCAGCGGCTCGAGCTGTAGGCACGAGCGGGTGGTGAGCCGGGCTCCTCTTTGGCTGCGTCGGGTCGACCTCGGCTTGAGGTGCCTATGTCACATCTCGCCACGTGGACGTCCGTGCTCGACTTGGTGGCCCTGGCTGCATCGCTGTGGCTAGGCTTGTATATGGTCACGCGGAATCCCCGGTCCCGCGTCTCGTGGTTGGCGGGCCTGACGCTGTGGTCGCTGAGCGGGTACTTCTTGGACAGTTACCTGCACCTGAACCCTCCGCAGGGACGGGAGCCACAGTGGTGGATGGGCTGGACCGTCCTCCTGACCGGACCCCTCTGGCTTCACCTCTCCGTGTGCCTTGTCGCGCGTCCGGAGCGGTGGCATCGCGTCGCCGTCTGGGGAGGGTACGCGTGGGCGCTGGCTCTGTTGATCGCTGAGCAGTCGGTGGGCGGCGTATTCGGGATATGGTCGGGCGATGACTTTAGCTATGCCACGGCGCAAGTCCCGGGGATGTGGTATCCGGCGGTACTCGCGCTCCTGATCGCGGCGCCCGCACTCTCGATCTATGTCTTGGCGCGCGATGGCGCCGCCCTGTCCCACCCCTCGGGCGGGGCGCCTGTCCAGCGCGTGCTGCCTCGATCCTATGCGGCCCTCGTGTGGGCGACGGCGCTGTCGTTGGTTGGCGGGGCGTATCTGACCCTGGCTGTGTGGCTCTCGATCGACGCGCCGCTCTACCCGGGACAGGGCGTGCTGGTCGTCGCCCTGGCGCTGCTCGGATACGCCATCGCACGCCACAATGCGCTGGTCGAGGGGCGCTCGACGCCGATCGACTTTGGCTATGCCGCGCTGGCGATCGCAGTCGTGGTCGCGGTCTATGCGACGGCAGCGTATGTGCTTGGCCTCGCGTATAGGATCCCGTCCCCGGTGTCCGCCGCGATCGTGGTCCTGGTGGTGGTGACACATTCCCTGTACGAGTGGGGGGGCACGGCGTTGGAGCGGCTGTTCTACCGTCGCCGGTACCGCCGCCTGCGCGCCAACGTGCGCGCCTTTGCGCGTGAAGCGGAGGAGCACGACCTGGCAGAGCAGCTCGGGATCGCCGTCGCCTCGCTCTGCCAGTCGCTGGGATATCGCTGCGGCTGGGTCGCGCTGGGCGCGCCGGGCGCGCTGACGGTCGCGGCGCGCTACCCGCCGGGCTGCGGAGCGTGCCTGACCGGCGCGTTGGGGCAGATCCCGGAAGAGACACGGTCCCTCGACGCATCCGCGGTACAGGATGCGGGCTTGGCAAACGCGACCATCGTCCCCCTATATGCGAGTGGGCAGTGCCTAGGCTTGTTGGCGATGGCGGATCGAGAGGGTGGGCCCGTGGGAGAGATGCAGCGAGAGCTGGACCTACTGGAGACGGTCGCCGACCAGATCGCCAGCCTGATCTACACGCTGCGCCAGCAGGAGGCGGCGGCGCAGCAGATCGACGACATGGTGCGCGACTTTCGCGCGCGCGAGCGGGTGCTGCGCCAGGAACTGCAGTCCGTGCTCGCCGCCGGAGAGGAGGCGCAGCGGTGCCCGTCGCTGCGGACAGAGGTCGAGGACGCGCTCCGTCACCTGTACGACTATGCCTATCTTGGTCAGCACGAGCTGGCAACGCTCTCTGCGATCGCGCCGCACCTGGCGCCAGACCTGAGCGTGGTGACGAGCCTCGACCGAGGGCGGGCGCTCAGCCAGTTCCTGATCGCCGTGATCGGCAAGCTGCGCCCGCCGGGCCCCGCGCCCAAGCCGCTCTCCAGGGAGTGGGTGCAGTATACGATCCTGCACGATGCGTACGTCCAGGGCGAGCTCAACCGCGACATCATGGGCAAGCTCTACATCAGCGAGAGCAGCTTTAACCGCGCCCGCCGCCGCGCCGTGCGCGGTGTGGCGCGCGCCGTAGAAGAGATGGAGCGCGCCGCGCGCGGATCTGCGCCCTAGCGCAGCCTCGTCCCCGGCAATGTGGCAGCTTTTGACATGTCGTGCGCTGGATCTGGGAGTCTCGTCGTGGTGTAATGGGTGTGCGGAGCGCAGGGCTCCGAGCGGACACGCGAACCCTGGAGGGAGAGGTGGTGCGCAGGCGTCTCATCGTGCGATGGCTGGTGATCGGGCTTGCCGTCGTCTGCCTTGCCCTTTCGATCGCAGGTTGGGCGGCGGTGACCTATACGCGCAAGGCGCAGGCGCTGCACGCCGTGCTCGAGCACCAGATCGAGGCGTGGTGGGCGGAGCAGTCCGGTACGGCGATCCCGCGCCCCGAGGTCGGGTCGATCGCGGGTAGGGTGTGCAGCACAGCGGGCGAGCCGCTTGCGGATGCGGTTGTCGTCGCCAGCGATCGCTACGGACGTGCGGTTTCGGCTCGGACCGATGCCGAGGGAGGGTACCAGATCGTAGGTGTCCCGGTCGGGCGCACCGTGCCCGCTGCCGTCAGGCCCGGATACCGCGACCAGGTCTATCGCGCCCACGCCTGGCTGCCCAAGAGCGCGGTGCGCGTGCGCCCAGGCAAGACGACGGGAGGTGTGGATTTCCGCCTCGCTCCGGTGGAGGCCCCTGACTCCACGCTGGCGGTACACGTGGGCACGTCGGTGCTGGTCTCCGGCGACTATCCTGAGCCTGTGGAGACCAGGCGGACCGAGATCGTCGTCGAGCACGACGGATTCCCGGTGACGTGCTATGTGTACGAACCGACGGCGCCGGCGTGGGAGGGGCGCGCGCTGCCCGCCATCGTCGCCGTCTATCCGGGCCCGCCGATCAACTGGGAGGCTGCGTCGACCGCATTCGTGGCACAGGGGTACGTCGTGCTTGGGTTCAGCCCGATCAGCATGCGCGACCTGGACGCCACGGCAGACACGGACGACCTGCGCGTGTTGATCGAGCTCTTGGCGGACGGGCTCTTGTCGACGCGCGTGGACGGGGAGCGGATCGGCGCACTCAGCGGTAGCTTTACCTCGGTCCACCTGCTGCGCGCGCTGCGGCAGACGCCCGAGGTGCGCGCGGCGGTGCTCCTCGGCGGGCTGACCGACGCCTATCTGCTGCGCTACGACGCGTACCATGGCGGCTACAGAGGCTACGAGATCAGCGAAGTGATGGCGTGGGCGATGTGGAGCCTGGGGCGCCCCGACCTCTTCCCGCGCCTGTACATCGAGAACTCGGCGGTATGGCACCCGGAGGGGCTGCCGCCGCTCTGCCTGATCCACAGCACCGGGGACGAGATCTTGCCCTACAACCAGAGCGAGCGATTTGCTGCTGTGCTGGAGCGCGCCGGACAGCCGTACGAGCTGTACATCCACGAGGGGCTGGGACACTATCCGGGCATCTATGACCCGGATCCCGTGACCGAGCTGATGTACCAACAGATGCTCCAGTTCCTGGCGGAGCACCTACCGCCGCACTGAGCGGAACCGAGCGGCGGCGTCGAGGCGAGGGGACCGGATCCACCCCTAGTTGAGGCGCGCGCAGCGGTGCCCTCCGGCTCGACCGGTTGTCCGCAGAAGGGGCAGAGCAGGTCTGGACCCCCCAGCAGGTACTCTGCCCGGCGTGCCAGGGCAACCAACTGCTCGCGAGTCACCCAGAACCGCGCCACGCGGGCTGCCCGGTCTGGCGTGTGCTGGATGTGCAGCAACTCGACCGCGATCACGACCGCACGGTCGCGCGCCGCGTGGTACGCCAGCTGAAAGTGCGCGACCGGGAAAAGGGGCTGCACCGGCTCCAGGAGATAGAGACGCTCCTGAACCGGGATCGCGAGCTCGTTGAGCTCACGCGCGTACTGCTCTTGCAGCACGGAGAGCAGATCGCCGATCGCCTCTGAAAGGGCTGCGGTTTGCTCGCGGTCGATGGTCAGCGTGACGAGTTCGCCCCCTGCGCTCCCCTGCAGTACGAAACGCAGCTCGTCCCCCTCGCCAAGCACGCCCACCGTCAGATGGGCTGTCGGATCCAGATCGATCGTCTTGTGTGGCATGCGCCGCTATCCCCTGCTCCTATCCTGGTGGGCCTTTGTACACCGGATCGCCCCTGCTGTCAAGGGTGTATCGGCGGGGGACGGCAGCCCATCCGCGCGATGGGGCTGCTTGCGTGCGCGCGAACGGGCATGCTATAATCGCCCACCGTCTGCCGGAGTCCGAGTGAGGAGGGAAGAACCTTGGAGAGCGCATCACGCCGGGAACGCACGCTGGAGGTCCATCGCCGCCTGATCGCCTTGTATGGTGAGCCGCGCTGGCGCCCCCACCTGGACCCGATCAGCGAGTTGGTGTCCACGATCCTGTCACAGAACACCAACGACGTGAACCGCGACCGCGCCTTCCAGCGGCTGCGTGAGCGCTACCCGACCTGGGAGGAGGTGCGCGATGCGGACGTGGAGGCGGTCAAGGAGGCGATCCAGGTCTCGGGACTGGCGAACCACAAGGGTCCCGCGATCGTGCGGGCGTTGAAAGCCATTACGGCGGAGCGGGGCGAGCTGTCGCTCGACTTTCTGCGCGACGCGGGCGTGCAAGACGCCAAGGCGTGGCTGGAGGCGATCAATGGCGTGGGGCCCAAAACGGCGTCGATCGTGCTCCTTTTCTCGCTCGGCATGCCGGCGTTCCCGGTCGATACGCACGTCCATCGCGTCAGCCGGCGCCTGGGCCTGATCGGCCCCAAGGTGACGCGTGAGGGCGCGCACCAGGTCCTCGAGGAGGCGCTGCCGGCGGATACCTACTATGCAGCGCACCTCAACCTGATCCGGCACGGACGGGAGACGTGTACGGCGCGCAGCCCGCGCTGCGAGGCGTGCGTGTTGAGCGACGTGTGTGCGTACTATGCCCAGCTACAGGCTGCGGAGGCCTAGCTGGTGCGCTGTCTCTAGGGCTGTCCCGGCTCCGCGTCTGCTCGCGCGGCGCGATACGCGGCGAGCGTCCGTTCGCGCGCCCAGGCGTGGTCGACGACCGGGGCGGGGTAGTCACGACCGATGACGCATCCGACGCGGCGCTGTGCGTCGCGTGCCATCTCCCAGGGGGCGTGGACGTGCCGAACCGGGACGTGTGCCAGCTCGGGCACCCAGCGGCGCACATAGTCGCCCGACGGGTCGTATTTCCTTCCCTGGGTCACTGGATTGAAGATGCGAAAGTAGGGCGCCGCATCGGTGCCCGTCCCCGCCGTCCACTGCCATCCACCGTTGTTCGCGGCAGGATCGCCGTCGACTAGGAGCTGCATGAAGGCGCGCTCCCCCCGTCGCCAGTCGATCAACACGTCCTTGACCAGGAATGAGGCGACGATCATCCTGGCACGGTTGTGCATCCAGCCCGTGGCGAGCAGCTGGCGCATGCCCGCGTCGACCACCGGGTAGCCGGTCTGTCCAGCCCGCCAGGCCTCAAAGAGGGTCGGGTCATTGTCCCACGGGATCGCGCGCAGGTTCGGGCGAAAGCTCTCCTCGTACACGTTTGGGTAGTGGGCCTGAATGGCGATGTAGAACTCGCGCCAGATCAGCTCGTCGAGCCAGGTCTCGGCGCCCCGCCGAGCTGCCGGACCAGGCGCCCGCGCGATGGCGTCATACGCGGCGACGATCGCTTGGCGAGCCGAGAGCATGCCAAAGCGCAGATAGGGCGAGAGCCGCGAGGTGGCGTCCATGTCCATCCGGTCGCGCTGCTCCTGGTAGGCATAGATCGGCGCCTGGTCCCCCTCTGTAAAGGCAGCGAGACGACGGAGCGCCTCCGCCTCGCCGGGCGGAAAGGGCACGCTGCGGGCAAGGACGGGTCCGTCCGGCAGCGGCGTACTCGCGATCTCTGCCGGAGTTGGGATCTGCGCCGGCGCCGGATGGAGCGCCGAGGGGCGCGGCGGGGGGAGGCTTTTCCACTTGTTGCGGAACGGGGTGTAGACGGTGTACGGGTCGCCGTCCGCCTTGAGCACGATGCCGGGCGGGCGCAGCGCCGGGCTGCCGACCAGGTGCAGGGGCACGCGCGCGGCGACGGCGCTGTCGCGGCGCCGCGCATAGGGCGTGTGATCCTCTTCGGCATACACGGCGGAGGCGCCCGCCTCGGCGACGAGCTGGGCGAGCTGCTCCGCCGGGTCGCCGCGGCGGACGATCAACTGGCTCCCGCGCGTCCGGAGCGCAGCGTCGAGCGCGCGCAGGCCCCCCAGTAGAAACGCGACGCGGGCTGTCTCTGCATACCGATCGAGGAGCACCGGATCGAGGACGTAGGCGGGGACGACGCGATCGGCGCGCGACAGCGCCGCCGATAGGGGGGCGCTGTCGCTGAGGCGCAGATCGCGCCGGATCCAACAGATCGCGGTGGTCACGTCCTGGTCCTGTCCCTACGTGCCTGCGTGCGCACGTCGCTCAACGGGGCGTGCTCGGGTGACGCGGCGCATAGAGGAAGCCAAAGGCCACGCCGCCCGCCTTGTCGCTGTTTTGGTGATGGACGCGATGGGCGTCGACGATGCGCTTCAGATACCTGCCTTGCGTGCGGATGCGGAACCCGCGGATGCGGCGATGGAACATCACGTCGTGAAAGAGAAAGTAGCCGATGCCATAGAGCGCGATCCCGAACCCGGCAGAGGCAGCGTACCAGTTGCGGACCGTGACGCCGGTCACGATCAGGGCGCACGAGATCGCCGCGAAAAAGACGGCGAACCAGTCGTTCTTTTGCAATCCTCGGCCCGTCGGGTGATGGTGGTCCTCGTGCAGGTACCACAGGAACCCGTGCATGACGTACTTGTGGGTGAACCAGGCAACGCCTTCCATGAACACAGCCATAGCCAATGCGATCAGGACGCTCAACAGAACGGTCATCGATCCCTCCAAGTGAGACAGGCGTGCGCTCCCTTAGTCCGCGCCGCCGGGCGCCTGGTCGCGCACGACGCGTGTCCGGGCGCGCACGTGGCTTTCGCGCGCCAACATGAGCACCATGCCGAACGAGATCAGCACGTTGGTGATGGCAAAGAACGTGATCTCCTCGAGCGGTAGCACACCCGCAACCTCAACGCCGAGCGTGTAGTCGGGGCTGATCGTCCAGGTGCCGCTGCCGATCGCGATCGCGTCGACGATGCAGAGATAGACGGTCGGCACGATCAGGGCGATCAGCACGTGGTTCCGATAGTGCCACAGGATGTCGGCGCCAAAGCCGAGCTGGAGGATGATCGGCGGCAGGAACCAGCCGAGGAGCAGCGCCATGTAGAGCCCCCGCTCCCACCCTGCCACG
Source organism: Anaerolineae bacterium (assembly GCA_016929775.1). The sequence continues at coordinate 8,198 of JAFGIE010000062.1, read as the reverse complement.
AACGCCGCCACGCATGCGGCCCACAGCGCCGCGGCGAGGAGCGCCGAGATCCAGCGCGCCCGCCGGTGTGGGCGAAAGGGAGCGGCGGGGAGGGGAAGGCGCCGCATCCAGGCGAGCACCCACAGCCCGGTCATCAGGGTCTGGACGACAAAGAACGTGTACTCTTCGATCGGCACCCAGCCCAAGACCACGCCCGTGACGAGCTCTGGATCGTACCACCACACGCGGTTGGCGACGAGATAGTTGTCCCACGGCGTGGTATAGATCAGGGCGATGGCGACGTGCCCCCACAGGATGGCGGCGGCGGGCCACGTGCGAAAGGCGGGCGGCAGTCGGCGCCCGCGGCGGGCCTCGTACAGCGTCAGCCCGGCGAGGACGACCAGGGGTGGGGCGATGAAGGCAAGTAAGACGCCGAAATAGGTCATGACTCTATCCTCCGCGCAGATCGGTCAGCAGCAGGCGCGCAGCGGTCTTGCCGGAAAGGGTGACCATCGGGACGCCTCCGGCGGGGTGCGTCGTCCCCCCGGCAAAGTAGAGGCGCCGCACGTCCGGGCAGCGGATGTTGGGGCGCTGGAACGAGGCAAGCGGGTTGTTGAACGAGTGCCCGTACAGCGCGCCGCGCCACGCGCCCGTGCGGCGCTGGATGTCGAGGGGGCTCAAGACGTGCTCGGCGCGGATCTGTCCTCGGACGTCTAGTCCGTACGCCGCCAGACGGTCGAGCACGACCTCGCGGTAGGCGGACGCCTCGCGCTCCCAGTCCCACGCCGCGCTCACAGGGGGTGCGTTGACCATCACGTACCAGTTCTCACCGCCCGGCGGCGCGTGGTCGGGATCGGTCCGCGAGGTGATGGCGACATAGACGGTCGGCTCTCGGGGCGGCAGCCCGCGCCGAAAGATGGACGCGAACTCGGTCGGATAGTCGGGCGAGAAAAAGATGTTGTTGTGCGCCAAGTGGGGGTGCTGGCGATCCAGCCCGAGGTAGAGCACAAAGCCGGAGCAGGAGAAGGGCCGGTTGAGCCATCGTCCTAGGCGGCGGCGATGGCGTCCATCGGGCAGCAGGTCGTGGTAGACGGTCGTCGCATCGACGTTGGCGATCAGGGCGTCGGCTCGCTCTACCGACCGATCGGATAGCTCGATCCCGGTCGCCGCACCGTCGTCGGTCAGGATGCGCACGACGGGCGCTGCGGTGTGGATCGTGACCCCCAGCTCCTCCGCCAGGCGCCGGTATGCCAGCGAGATCTGGTAGGTGCCTCCGCGCGGGTAGGAGAGGCCCGCGGTCAGCTCGACGTGCGCGATCACGTTGAGGTAGGCGCGCGCCGCGTAGGGACTGGCGCCGAGGTAGGTGGCAAAGCGGTCGAGCAGGCGGCGCAAGTAGGTCGAACGCACGTGGGCGCTGATTGCCTGGTCCATGTTCCGTCGAAAGTCGACGCGCGCCACGTCGCGCAGGGGCACGCGCGCGATGTCGGCAAGCGTAGGGGGATCGCCGTACAACATGATCGGGGAAAGGGCCCGGTACTGGCGTGCGGCGTAGGCCAAGAAGCGGAGGTAGCCGTCGAGGTCGCCTGGGGCAAGGGCTTCGATGTTGGCGACGGTCTGCGCCAGGCTGGCGGCGATGTCGAGTACGGCGCCGTCGGGGTAGTGGTACCGGGTGAGGGGATCCATGGGGACCATGGTCAAATAGTCGTCCATGCGGCGCCCTGCCGCCGCAAAGAGGTCTTCCAGCACGTGGCGGAGCGTGATCACGGTCGGACCGACGTCCCAACGGTAGCCGTCGCTCTCGATCTGGCTCGCCTTGCCGCCGACGTCCTCGTTGCGCTCGAACACTGCAACCCGGCAGCCGGCAGCGGCGAGGTGGATCGCGGCGCTCAGGCCCCCCAATCCAGCGCCGACGATGACCACGCGCTCGTTCATCTGTCCTCCTGCGGGCGCTGCGCCGCGCCTGCATCCGGAGGCGCATCCCACAGCGCGACGTCCAGGCGCCGCTCGAGACCGGCGCGCGGCAGTGCTGCGGCGATTTCGTATAGCGTGGCGCCGGTCTCGGGGTGCCGCTTGCCGGGCGCCAGGTCTCCAAGCGGGACGGCGATGTGCGCGTAGCGGAGCAGGTCCGGGTCGGGGATGTGCCGCCCGCCTACCTCCAGCACCTGGTCGTTGAACAGGGCGATGTCCAGGTCGATCGTGCGTGGCGCATACTTGTCTGCGGTGCGCACACGCCCGAGCGCGTGCTCGATCTCTTGCAGGGCTGACTTGAGCGCCTGTGCAGAGCACTTGGTCTCGATCAGGGCAGCTGCGTTGAGGTAATTGGCCTGGTCGGTCGTGCCGACAGGCGCTGTCTCGTAGACGGGCGAAACGGCGAGTAGCCTGAAGCGCGCGGCGAGCTGGCGGACCGCCGCGCGCATGTTGCGCTCGCTGTCGATGTTGGAGCCCAAGGCGACATAGATGCGATTCATCGGGACCTCGTCTCAGGCACGGCTGCGCTCGATCTCGACGCCGACCGAGCGCGCAAAGCGCAGTGCGCCCGGCTTCTCCACGCGCACGCGCGCCCGTTCGACACGCGGGTCGTCAAGACAGATGGCGGCGATCTCGGCTGCCATCTTTTCGACGAGGTAGAAACGAGAGCTCTCGACCATCTCGATCACCCGCTTGGCGATGGTCCGATAGTTGACGGCGTCCGCGATGTCGTCCGATGCGCCTGCGGCGCGGGTATCGGCAAACAGGGTGATGTTGACCAACACGTCCTGGCGGTTGCGGCGCTCCTCGTCGTTGATGCCGATCACCGTGCGCAGCGCGAGGTCGACGATGTGGATCTGATCGCTCATGGCTGCCTCCCCGCGAGCAAGTGCTCGCCGCCGGTGACATAGAGCAGCTGTCCGGTCACAAAGTCCGCGTCGAGCAGGTAGAGCAGGGCGCGGACGATGTCGAGCGGCGCGCCGGTGCGCTGTGCGGGAATGGTGGGCGCGTGGCGGAGCATGTACTCGGGACCGTGCCCGGGCGGGGGCAGGATCAGCCCGGGCGCGATGGCATTGACCTGGATGTTGGGGGCGAGGGCCTGCGCCAGGCTCTCCGTCATGGCGACCAGCGCCGCCTTGGTGAGCGTGTAGGCGACGTGCCCGGTCCCCGGTCGCACGGCGCGCCAGTCGGCGATGTTGATCACGTGCCCGCGCCGGTCGCTGTCCACCTGCCGCGCAAAGGCTTGGGTGAGGAAGAACGGGGACTTGAGGTTGATGTCAAAGTGGCGGTCCCAGTTTTCCTCAGTCGTGTCGTCCCAGTCGCCCTGCTCAAAGATCGCAGCGCTGTTGACCAGGATGTCCACGTGACCGAACGTGCGCACGGCGCGATCGACGAGCGTGGGCGCGAGGTGCGGGGCGTTCAGATCTGCCTGCACGGCGATCGCCTCGCTGCCAGACGCCTCGATCAGGCGCACGACCTCCTCGGCGGGTCCGGCGGAGGCGCCATAGTGCACGACGACGCGCACGCCCCGCTCGCCCAGGGCGAGCGCCTGCGCCCGACCGAGCCGCACCGCGCCGCCGGTGACGATCGCGACCTTGTCCTGCAAGTCCATGTCCACCCTCCATTCGCTGTACCGTTCAGAGGCGCAGCAGCCACCAGAGCAGCATGCCGCCCATGCCGGCAAACCCGCACAGCGCCGGTCCAGGCTGTCGCCAGAATATCCCCAGGCCTACCGTCTCCAGGAGCCAGGTCAGCGCATAGACCAGCACCAGTCCCTGCGGCAGCTCGGCGGGACGCACGATCAGGGTCATCAGCGCCACGGCGCCGATCCAGCCGGCATAGTTGCGCCACGGGATGCCAAAGTAGCCGCCGCGCTGATCCCAGAGCCAGAGACGCCAAGACACCATCTGCGGGTCGAGGAACAGGTCCCAGGCAGCCATGGCGATCCCGCCCAGCGCGGCAAAGGGTAGGAGCCGCGCGCCGGCGATGCCCTGGGCTACTGCCCATGCAGGAGGCACCATCATGAGCCAGGCCAACGGGATCAGGAGCGGCACGGCGCCGAGCTGGGGCTGCAGGCGCGGTGTATAGTGGTAGCGCCCAAAGGGGAACCCGGTGTGCGACCCCACGTACTCGACGCCCCAGCCGATGCACACGATCGCCAGGGCTGCCAGGAAGGCTTGGCCCCAGCCCCACGCCGCGCCGAGTATGGCAAGCACGGCGGCAGCCTGCGCCACCACCCCGGCGGCGACGCTCCACCGCATGCCACGATCGCTCCAGAACCAGCGGGCCAAGGGGAGCGAGACCGTGATCGCCACCCAGGCGATCATGGCGCCCTTGGAAAGGGGCGTGAGCGCAGCCCACTCGGACGTGAGGAGAGCCCACAGCTCATGCATGGAGCAGTCCCTCCAGGTCTCCGACGACCTCCAGCCCGGCGTAGCGCCCGGTGTCCTCCAGGATCGTCGCCCACCGCCCAGCGCGGAACTCGGCTAGATGGACGTGGACCTCGGCGCGCATCGTCTCGGGGACGCGCACACCCATGTCGCGCTCCGTCGGGCCGAGCAGGACCCCGCTCGGCGCGCGCAGCGCGTCGAGCTCGAGGCGCCGTCGCCGGTCGCGCATAGACCAGGTGACGCGCGTGTCCGTCACCTCCAGGCGTTCGACCTTGGCGCCGGTATAGGTTGCCATGCGGTACAGCGCGCCGTCGTGCCACAGCCCGACGATGAAGCCGCGGAACGTGCGACCGATCCAGGGGATCATGGCGATCGAGGCGGTGAGGGAGATGCCTGGGCTGGAAAAGTGATTGGTCTGCATCCACACCCAGGCAGAAGGAAAGGCGGCGCCCCAGTCCTTCTCGATGTAGCCGCGCCCGCCTTCCCAGTCGATCGCCTGCCCGTCGATGGAGAGCGTCCCGTGCAGGCTGTGATCGAAGCTGAGCACGCCGTGGTAACACTCCATGAAGGGGATCCAGCCGTACCAGCCCATGATGCCCGGGGAAAGGAGCGTCACGGGCCATGGGCTGAGCCCCGAAAAGTGCACCTCGCCCTGGACCGTACGCTCGGGGGTGGCGATGTCGAGCGACAGGGACGCGCCGGTGAACCGGTTCGGGCCGACGTGGACCTCAAACGCATCGGGCGCTGCCCAGAACGCATCCGGCGGATAGCGATGGTAGGTCGCGGCGCCGGCGCTGCCGTCGAGCACCTGGACAAAGCTGTGCTGCTGCGCCGGGTCGTCGCTGAGAAAGATGCCCGGGATCACGGCGTAGCGCTGTTGCTCGCTGCGATCGACAAGCTTGTAGTACCAGCCCTCAAAGAAGGGGGGGCGCTTTCGATGCCCGTGATATCGCTCGGGGTGCAGTACCTGCATGGTCCGCCTGCCTCTCCTTGCTTGGTTCCGTTGCGCCGACTCTGCGCTACCGGTCCGCCAGTGCGGCGAGGAACGCGCTCGTCTCTTCCAGGAAGGGCCCGGGACACTCTTCCTGCGGCACGTGCCCGCACGCAGGCAGCACGGCAAGCTCGGCGTTGGGCAGCTCACCTGCCAGGCGGATGCTCTCTTGAGTGGGCACGACGCGGTCGTCATCGCCGGCAATGACGAGCACAGGCAGGGTCAGTTCGTCGAGGCGCTCGTCGATCGCAGAGGAGCGGCTTGCAGCGGTCAGCTCCCAGAGCGCGCGATCCCAGTTATCAGCCTGAAGGGGGCGCTCATAACCCGCCATGATCTCCTCGCTGATCGCCGACGGGTCGTGCCACGAAGTCACGAGCAGGTCAGTGCCCCAACCGCGGATGCGACGGGCGATCAGGGGCCCGAGGTGGCGCAGTTGTGGGGTGGAGAGCAGCGGTCGGACAAAGGCGGGCGCGCCGCCGCCCGTATAGATGGCGGGGCTGACCAGGATCAACGCCTCCACCCGCTCGGGATGGGTCAGGGCGGTCAGGGCGGCGATCGTGCCGCCCGCCGAGTTGCCGACCAGGATCGCGCGCTCGGCGCCCATGGCATCGATCAGGTCCAGCGTGAGGTCGACCTGGAACGCGGGTGTGTAGGGGTTGCGCCCGGACCAGTCGTCGCGCATGGGGCGCTCGGTGAGGCCAAAGGCGGGACGGTCGTAGGCGACGACCGTGCCGTACGCAGCCAGCGGCTCGATGACCTCCCGCCACGAAAAGACGCTCGCCCCAAAGCCGTGCAAGAGGACCAACAGCGGCTCGCCTTCGCCGCGCTGCACGGTGTGGACGTCGATGCCCTGGAGCCCGACAAACTGGCTGTCTGGGCCTGCCAGTTCGCGCGGGTCCACGGTGTCCTCGAGCGGGGGCACGGGGACCAGGAAGGGCGCGACGAGCAGGACGAGCGCCAGGGCGCCGAGCACGATCAGGGCTTTAGCGGTCTTGGTCACGTATGTACCTCTGGCTAGGGGACGCCGCTCGACCGGGCCCAGCGTCCGGAGTCGACGGGCGATGCGGTAAGCAGTGTACAGACAAACTCTCTTCCTGTCAAGCATCCGCGCCGTGCACGTGCGCTTGGTGGGCCGACGCGCAAACGACCGCTGCCCGAGCGGGCAGCGGTCGTTGCGAGGGGACCTAGGTGGAACCAGCCCTCACGTGGCGCGGCTACGGTTTGCTCACCGTTACGCTGGTGGTAACGCCTGGCACGTACTCGTATCCTGCCAAGGACACACCGGACACCGTGAACGTGACCGAGCTGATGCTGGTCCTGACGTTGGTCGCGACGGCACACTGACCGGACTCATCCGTCGTGCAGCTCGCCGTAGTTCCATTGTCCCAGGTCCCGCTGACGACAGCCCCGGACAGGGTGGGATCGATCGTCGCGACGACGGTCGCCCGCCAAAAGTTCTTGTTGATCGTGGCGTTGCTGCCTGCCAAGGAGGTAACCGTGACCGTCGAACCCGACGCGCTCTGTACTACGACCGTGATCGAGGCGCTACCGGTCTCGCCGCCCGAATCCGTGACTGAGGCGGTGACGGTGTGCGTGCCATCGCTCAGCACCGCGCTGACGGAACCGCCGGTGCCGATCGGTCCGTCGCGGCTGGATGTCCATACCAGGCTGCTGGTCAAGACTCCGTCTTCTGCGTCTGTGGCTGAGCCGGAGAAGGGGATCGAAGCCCCAGAGTCAAAGGTGGCGCCGTCCGTTGGGCTCGCGATGCTGACGCTTGGCGGCAGGTTCGACCCGCCTCCGGTCGGCACCAACGCCGGGTTGAAACCGGTCACGTCGAGCAGCGGTTCTTGGGTCCCGTCGCCCGAGTCGTCGGTCCAGTCATCGTTGCCGGCGTTCACAACCTGGTCGTACAGGCTGTACACGTCGGTCGCGTTCGCCGGATTGCTGGCGCTCGCCAGCAGCGCCAGGGCGCCCGCGGCGTGCGGACTCGCCATGGAGGTGCCGCTGATCGTGCCGTACTCGCCCTGCTCCAGGGGATAGGTGGAAAGGATGCACACTCCCGGGGCTGCGATGTCGACCTCGGGACCCCAGTTGCTGAAATCCGCCAGCGTATCGTCCTGGTCGGTGCGGCAAGTGGGGCTGCCCAGGCCACCGGGCTCGCCGTCAAAGTCCGCCAGGGCGCTGACCGAGAGCACATTGTCAAAGCCGCCGGGGCTGTAGTTGTCGGCGTCGTCGTCCTCGTTGCCCGCCGCCACCGCAAAAGCGACGCCTACGTCCACGGCGCCCTGGATCGCGTCGTACTCGGCTTGGCTGAAGCCAGCGCCGCCCAGGCTCATGTTGGCGACTTCGATCTGGCCCGCGTTCGCCGCGACATAGTCAATGCCTGCCACGATCGCAGAACTGGGGCAGCTGCCTTGGGCATCACAGACCTTGACAGCCCACAACCGAGCGCCTGGCGCGACGCCTACGACCCCGCTCCCGTTATCCAGCGCAGCGATCGTGCCGGCGACGTGCGTGCCGTGGTAGTGGTCATCATCTCCGCCGGCGCCGCAGTAGTAGGTGCGTGACCACGGGGGGCCTCCACCGCTGGTGTTCAAGCAGCTGGTGCTACTGACCACGTTGAGCTCGGGATGCTCGAGATCGATCCCGGTGTCGATCACGGCGACGTCGGCGTCGACGCGAAGGTCATCCGTGCCGTCGATGGCGATCGCCGTGTTGCCATCGGCAAAGATGCGCTGGATGCCGGTGGGCACGGTCTGGGCGCCGATGCTGCGTTCCAGGTCCTCCACCACGTAGGCCACGCGCGGGTCGCGCCGCAGGGCTTCGAGGCGCCCTACCGGCACGAGCGCCGACATGCCCTTATGCACGTT
>JAFGIE010000061.1 GCA_016929775.1 Anaerolineae bacterium | reverse complement strand
GGCGGGAAGGGCGCCGCCTCGCAGTGACAGTAGCACAGGGTGTCCTCGCTGAGAGCGTCCCGGCACAGCCGGGATGGGTTACTCGCAGTGACGGATCTGCGCCCGACTTGGGAGCAGCCGTGCCTTTGCGCCAAGAGGCCATGGACAAAGCCCCGCGATCCTGCTATAATAGCACGGTCGAGGATAGCGAATTCGGGCATCCGTGGACGGAGAAGGAGCGAGTGTGGGCTTACGGGGATTGCTGAGCAAGGTATTCGGGAACGCGAACGAGCGCGAGTTGCGCGACATGCAGCCCGAGGTCGACGCGATCAATGCGCTCGAGGACGAGTACGAGGCCCTGTCCGACGAGGCGTTGCGCGGCAAGACGGACGAGTTCCTGGCGCGCCTCGCAGATGGGGAGACGCTCGACGACATCCTGGTCGAGGCGTTCGCTGCAGTGCGCGAGGCAAGCAAGCGCACGACCGGGATGCGCCACTATGACGTCCAGCTCCTGGGCGGCATCGCCTTGCACAACGGGCGCGTCGTAGAGATGCGGACCGGCGAGGGCAAGACGCTCGTCGCCACGCTGCCGCTCTACCTGAACGCGCTCGCCAAGCGCGGCGCGCACCTCGTCACAGTCAACGACTACCTCGCCCGGCGCGACGTGCAGTGGATGGGCCCGGTGTACCACCTCCTGGGCCTCCGCGTGGGCCTCCTGCAGCAAGGACAGGACCAGTCGTTCGTGCTCGACCCCAAGCACAACCGGGGCGGCGACGATTACCGCATGCTGCGCCCGGTGCCCCGCCGCCAGGCCTACGCCGCCGACATCACCTACGGGACAAACAGCGAGTTCGGCTTTGACTACCTGCGCGACAACTCGGCGCGATCGATCCGCGACCAGGTGCAGCGCGGCTTTTACTATGCCATCGTCGACGAGGTCGACAACATCCTGATCGACGAGGCGCGCACGCCCCTGATCATCTCTGGCCCATCGACCGAAGCGACCGACGAGTACTATACCCTGGCGCGCGTGGTCCGCGAGCTGACGCCGGAGGATTTCGAGATCGACGAGCGCACGCGCGCGATCACGCTCACCGACGCCGGCTATGACCGGGTCGAGCAGCTGCTTGGCGTGCAGCTTTTCGACCCCGAACACCCGGAAGAGATGACCCCCCAGCAGGCCAAGCTGGTGCACCACCTAGAACAGGCCCTCAAGGCCGAGCACGTGATGCAGCGCAACCGGGACTACATCCTGCAGGGCAGGCGCGTGGTGATCGTCGACGAGTTCACGGGGCGCACGATGCTGGGACGGCGCTGGTCGGACGGGCTGCACCAGGCGGTCGAGGCCAAGGAAGGGGTCGAGATCCAGCAAGAGAACATCACCTATGCGACGATCACGCTCCAGAACTACTTTCGCATGTACGGTAAGCTCGCCGGCATGACCGGCACGGCAGCCACCGAGGCGGAAGAGTTCGACCGGATCTACGAGTTGCAGGTCCTGATCCTGCCCACCAACCGGCCCATCGCGCGCGACGACGCCAGTGACGTGGTGCTGCGCAGCGAGGAAGGCAAGATGCGCGCCGTGGTGCAGGACATCGTGGCTACGCACTGCGCCGGGCGTCCGATCCTAGTGGGCACAACCTCGGTCGAGATCTCGGAGCAGCTCAGCCAGCGCCTGGACGGGCCTGCACTGCGGCGCTGGGCGACGGTGCTCCTGATCCGGGACAAGCTCAACGCGCGCGGGGTGAGCAACGCCGACTATCGCGACGGCATGCGCGCCCTGAGCCGTCCCCTGCCCGAGCTCTCTGCCTCCGAGCTGCGCAAGCTGGGACGGGACTATGGGATCGACGGGCGCCCGACCGACCCGGAGAACTTGCGTGCGCTGGCGCACATCCTGGGTGTGAGCGACACCGATCGCCTGGCGAACGTGCTCAACCGTGGGCTGTCGCACAGCGTGCTCAACGCCCGCCACCACACCGAGGAAGCACGGATCGTCGCGCGCGCCGGCGAGAGCGGCGCAGTCACGATCGCCACCAACATGGCGGGGCGCGGCGTCGACATCAAGCTCGGCGGCGAGATCGACGAGGAGACAGTCGCTCTGGTCAGCCGGGTGCTGAACCAGAACGGCATCCCGCCCTACGGGCTCTCGTCGGAAGAGATGGCGCGCGCCCTGCGGACCCTCGAGCCCGAGCGCTACTACCTCTACCGGGAAAGCGTAGAGCGCTTTTTGCAGCACGTCGACGACGAAGAGCGGGTCAAGCGCCTCGGCGGGCTGCACGTGATCGGCACGGAGCGGCACGAGGCGCGCCGGATCGACAACCAGCTGCGCGGACGCGCGGGGCGCCAGGGCGACCCGGGGTCGTCGCGCTTTTACCTGTCGCTGCAGGACGACCTGATGCGCCGCTTTGGCGGCAGCCGCGTGACCCAGTTGGCGGAGCGCCTGGGCGCCGAGGACGACATCCCGATCGCCCTGGGGATCGTCTCGCGCGCGATCGCCAATGCCCAGACCCAGGTCGAAGGGTACAACTTTGACGTCCGCAAGCACCTGCTCGACTATGACGACGTGCTCAACACGCAGCGCGAAGTGATCTATGAGCAGCGGCGGCGCATCCTCTCCAAGCCCGATGTGCGCGATGACGTGTGGGAGGTGGTCCAGGCGGAGATCGAGCGCCGCGTGAACGCCGCCTGGGGCGGCGAGAGCCCCGACCCGGTCCGCCTCCTGGCATACATGGAGCAGGTGCAGCCCACGGCGCAGTTGGCCGAAGGGCGCCTCTTTCCCTCGTTCACGCTCAAGCAGGTCGTCGATGCGCTCCCCATTGGCGGCACGGTCGAGGAGATGCGCGGCGCGCTGCGCGAGACGGTGGTGCAGGCGATCGAGATCGAGCGCAGCTATGCCCTGGACAGCCTGCGGCGCGCCATCGCCCGCGCCCTCGAGATCGAGGAGCAGAGCATCGACCGCTTCCTCGAGGCGGCGAGCATTGCCTACGAGGGCCTCGAAGCCGAGGCGGCGGACGCGGGGCGCGATCTGGATGCCCGGAGCGCGACCCGAGCGGTGGCGCAGAACACGGGCCTCACGCTGGACGAGAACGCGCTGACGGGCCTGGAGGGCAGGCAGCTGGAAAGCGCACTCATGGAGCAGGCGCGCGAGCGCGCACGCGCGCAGATCCGGACGCGCATGCTGGCACAGGTTCAGGCGCGCGCCGGCGTGGACTGGGTCGTGGACGACTCGCTGCTGCACGAGACGCGCGACCAGCTCGTGCTCGAGACGGTGATGAAGGCTCTCGACAGGGTGACCGGCGATCGGGCTGAGCGCCTGGTGGCAGAGGTCGAGGGCGAGATCGCGGCGCAGGTACGGCGCGAGCAGGACTGCGCCGTCCAGCGCGTGCTTCGGATCCTGAACGACATCCAGTACGGGACGCGCACCGGGTACGACGACCAGCACCGGCGGGTGAGCCAGCGCACACAGCGCTTCCAGCTCACCGCTTTGGCGGCGACGTGGATCGCAGACTGGGAGCGGGACCACGTGCAGGAGGCGATCCTGGCGCACCTGCACGACGCACTGCTCGCGTGGGAGAATGCCTGGGGGCAGCAGGAGCTGCAGCGCATCGGCTCCTACACCTGGTCCGAGCTGGACGAGGAGACACAGGCGGCGTTGGCGCGCATGCTCGGCGAGGAACAGGCAGAGGCGCTGCAGGACAGGCGCATCTCGGATCTCCCTGCCGAGCAAGCCGAGAAGATCCGCGCCTACCTGGGGCGGCGCGTGCTGTTCAACGTGCAGCGCCAGCTCATGCTCGAGATCACCACCCGCTACTGGGTCGAGCACCTGACCGAGATGGAGGTCCTGCGCCAGGGGATCGGCTTGCAGAGCTATGCCCAGCGCGACCCGCTGGCAGAGTACAAGGTCCGCGCCTACGAGATGTTCCAAGAGCTGCTCCTGGCGATCCAGGCCGATCTCGTCGCGGCCATGTTCACCTACCGCCCGCGCGACCTGTCACAGGTGCGCGTCGGCGTCGAGCGTAAGCGGAGTGCGGCGCAGTCGAGCAGGCCCGAGGGCAGCAAGCGGCGCCGCAAGCGCCGCAAGCGGTAACCGCACGGCGGAGCCTTGCCCTCCTTGCGGGACGTGGTACAATGTGATCGTCACACCTGCGCTGCCCTCCACCACGGGACGCGCCTACTTCCCCTTGCCGCAGCGCATTGGAGCCTCTAGCGCCTGATCGGCCACAGGCTCGCGCACCCACGTGGTCAGTCCGGCGCCCGCCGAAAGTGTGAGGAGGAAGCGATGGACCGCACGAGACCGTGGAAAACCCTGATCCCGTTGCTCGTGGTCGCCGCCCTGATCTCGGCAGCGGCGATCGCCTTTGCCGGACCGCCCGCCCAAGAGCCGCCCAGCTCCGAGCCGGGCGCGCCGCCCCCGCGCCTCGCGGTCCCGCCCGGCGACGAGCGTGCCCCCGACCAGGACGGCTACACCGGCGCACACGACGGGGCGCCCCACGCCAGCAGCGCGAGCGAGGACGCGTCGTCCGAATCCGCGCCGCTGCCCGCCCAGCCCAACGAGGAGAGCGATCCCGGGGAGCGCACCCCGGGCGATGGCATGGACCGGTCATCCTCCGAGGGAGAGCCGCTGCAGCCGCCTCCAGACTGGGAGAGCATGTTCGCCGAGCCGCAGGCAGACGAGGACGCCTACTATGACGCGCGCGACGCCGCCCTGCAGGATTGGTCGCTCTTTCGCTACGTGCACGTTACCGGGGCGGCGCTGCGCCCGCGCGACAGCGCCGTGCCGTGGCGCTATGGCGGGTACGGGTGCGTGTACGTGGACAGCACCGCCGATCTGCTCAACATCGATCTGCAGCTGCCCACGGGGAGCCGCGTCGAGTACTTGCGGCTCTACTACTACGATGCCAGCTCCACCAACGGAACCGCCTGGCTGACCCGGTATGACAACGCGGGCGGGTTCTACGACCTGATCATGGTCACCTCGAGCGGCGAGGGCACCTACGGCACGACGTTGAGCGCCTACTATGGCCAAACCGTGGACACGTACAACTATTCCTACGCCCTCAGCTGGAACGCCCATGTCACCGGCTCCGCAATGCGGTTGTGCGGGCTGCGCGTCGCCTACCGTGTGCCCCAGTAGGACGCCGAGTCCTGCGATCGCGAGCAAAGGAGGAATGGCATGCGAACGTTGACAAAGGCGTACACGCGTCTGCTGTGCGCAGGGCTCGCTGCGGCGTTGCTGCTCCTGCTCTCCGGCTCGACGCTTTCGGGCCATGCAGCGCCCGCACAGCAGGCGACCAGCACGGCAGCAGGGGCTGGATCCTATTCCTACCTGAACGTGAGCGGCGGGGTCTTCCGCCCGCGCGACAGCGGGACAGCCTGGACCTATGGGGGGTTCGGCTGCGTCTATGCGAACAACAGCGGCAGGCTGACCGTGCACGTGCAGCTTCCACACGGAAGCCGGATCGAGTACGTGCGCTTCTACTACTATGACGCGAGCCCTTCCGGCAGCACTCTCTGGCTCACCGCGTACCCCGAAGCGGCTGGGGTCTCCGATCTGGCGACGGTCGCATCGCAGGGCGAAGGTGGCTACGGCTCCGCGCTGAGCAGTTACATCGGGCACACGGTCGACACTGCCTCCAATTCCTACCTGCTCAACTGGGCGACCGGCGCACCAGGCTCGACCCTCCGCGTGTGCGGCGTGCGGATCACGTATGGGCAGCCCGTCTTCCTGCCCCTGGTCACGGTACGCGATTGAGCGCCCGGCTGCGTGCGATCACTTGCAGCACCCCCATGGATATGGTACAATGTCGGCGAGGGTGAGCGACAGGACAGCCGACACGAAAGCCTGACCTGCAGTCCGTTCGCTGACATGGATCGGGATGGAGCGCCCTCCACACGCGGGAGGAGGCGGGCAGCGTGCAGATCGGTGGGGATTTCACATCCAGGCTGATGAACGACATGGACCCGGTCCTGCTCGAGTTCATCCGGTCGAGCGTCAACTCGTTCATCAAGTGGGACCTGGTTCGCTTCTTCCACGAGAACCCGCACGCCGCAGATTCTGCCGAGAGCATCGCCCGCTACACCGGGCGGCACGTCGATGCCGTACAGCCTGAACTGGAAGGGCTCGTCGCGAGCGGCGTGATGGAAAAGCGCACAGTCAAGGGAACGGCGGTCTATGCGCTCGCATCCTCTCCAGCGGTGCGCGCCCTGGTCGAGCACTTTGTGCACGCGTGCGAGGACCGTCACTTTCGCGTCAAAGCCGTGTACCAGATCATCAGGAGCATGCGGTAGGGAACGAGATCGCCGCGCCGGGAGGTCGAACATGGAACGAGTCAAGACCGGCATCCCAGGACTGGACGAGATGCTGCACGGCGGCTTCTTGCCGCAGACCGCGAACCTGGTAGAGGGCGCACCGGGGACGGGCAAGACGACGCTCGGCATGCAGTTCATCTACCACGGGATCTTCGACTATGGCGAGCCGGGCCTGATCCTGACCTTCGAAGAGTTTCCGCAGCAGTATTACCGCGACGCGGCGAGCCTGGGGTGGGACTTCCGCCAGCTGGAGGTGGAGGGCAAGCTCCGGGTGATGATGACCAGCCCCGAGGTGAGCTGCCTGGACTTGGAGGCGGTGGGCGGCATGATCGAGAGCGCAGCGCGCGAGATCGGCGCGCGGCGCATCCTCGTGGACAGCCTGTCCCACCTCCAGCGCTTGTCCGCCGACGCGTGCGAACTGCGCACGATCCAGTACAGCTTTGTCAACGCACTCAAGCGCGAGGGGCTGACCGCCCTGCTGACCAAGGAGAGCGATGCGATCCTCGGTCAGGTCGTCAGCGACGAGAGCGCTGCGTTCATGTCTGACGCGTACATCATGTTGCGGTACGTCGAGATCGAGAGCGCCATCCACCGTGCCCTGCTGGTCCTCAAGCTGCGGGGCAGCGACCATGCCAAGGACATCCGCCAGTATGCGATCGGCGAGCACGGCATCGAGGTGCAAGCCCGCTTTGAGGGACACGAGGGGATCATGAGCGGCAGCCCGCACCGCGGCATGTCGGATTCCTTTGTCGAGGCCTTTGTGCGACGCTAGGTGCGCCCTCGATGTACCCGCCCCTGCACGCCAGGCTCTGTCGCGCGCCAGCGGCGGTGACCGTGCACCACATCCTACACCGGCGACCATCCGCCGCCGGACAGAGAGAGCGACTGAATGACGACTGTGCTCAGCCTCCTGATCCTGCTTCCGTGGGTTCTTGCCAGCGGGCTGATCCTCCTGATTGCCCTGATCGCACGTTTCTACCAGATCAAGTACGCCGAGCTGTACACGCACGCACCCGGACAGCGCACCTACTACCTGCTCTTTGCCCTGCCGGGCCTGGCTTTCCTCGGCGCCGCCGCGCGATACGCGTGGCTCGGCGACTTTGCGGGTGACCTCGTCGCCGACATCCTGATCCTGTGCGGCGGGATCGCGCTCGCTGTCCTCGCCCTGCGCCTCCAGCAGCTGATGACGGGCGGTCGTCGATGACCGCCCTGTTCGCGCTGCTGGGCACCGCGGGCCTGGGCGCAGCGATCCTGGTGATCGTGATCGTCGCCCGCTTGACACATCGCTGGGAACAGGTCACCGGAAGACCATCCGGCTTCCGCTGGTTCTATGCCGCAGCGGGCCTGCTCGGCCTGGCAGCCCTCCTGCGGCTGGTCCGCGTCGTGCACATGGAGCCCGGCGCCGCTGCCGGTCCGCTTAGCGACCCGGGGTCGTGGCTGTACCTCTGCCTGTACCATGCGCCCCTGTTCGCCGGCACGGCGATCGCGCTCGTCGTGGCTTGGCGGAACTGGGGATGGTTGCTGGGCGCGCAAGGACGCTAGCCCGAGCGAGGAGTTGGGTCGTGGTTCACGAGCCGCGCACGACGGATAGCCCCGCACTGCTCCCGGCACGTGCCCAGGAGCTGATACACGGCGTCCCGGTGGGCGTCATGCTCGTGGATCGGACGCACCGCCTGTGCTACGCCAACCGCTGGGTGTGCGACGCCACGGGCATCCCGGCGGAAGCGCTTGCCGGCACGCCGCTCGAGGCGCTGCTGATCGCCGCCGACCGCGACAGCGCAGCGCTGGCGCTGGCGTCCGTCTTGAGTGAGGGGGCCTCGCGCACGTGGGACGCACACCTCCAGCACCAGCCCGAGGGCCTGGTCACGCTGTCTGCGCACCCGCTATACGAAGGAGAGACCGTTGCCGCCGCGCAGGTCGTGTGCCTGGACAGCACGGCACGCCAACAGGCGTTGGCGCGGGCGGCGCGATCGGAGCGGGCCCTCGATCGGCTCCGACAGGAGATGGCGGCGTCCTATAGCATTGGCGTGGGCTGCACCTTGACCAGGGACGTGGCTGAGGTCTTGCGCCTGATCTATGTCCACACCAGCAAGCTGTTCAGCTGCTCCACCTTTGCCATCCTGCTCTACGACGCTGCCGCGCGCGAGGTCTCGTCCGCCCTGATGGTGCGTGACGGGCAGCAGGTTCCGCCGCGCCGTTGGTCGCTGGACGAGGACCATTCGCTGATCGGTCGCGCGCTGCGCGATCCGCGCCCCCTCCTGATCCGGAACTGGGCGCAGGAGACCGGCGAACTGCCCGAGCAGGCGGCGCCCGTGATCCAGCCCGACACGCAGTCCTGGCTCAGCGTGCCGTTGATCGGGCAGGACCGGCTTCTGGGCATGATCTGCCTGCAGCACCGCGAGCGCGACGCGTTCAGCGAGGCGGACCAGCGCAGCCTGTACGGCATCGCCGACCAAGCCACGATGGTGATCGAGAACGCACAGCTCTACGAGATGGTCAACGCGCAGCTTGCAGAGGCCTCGACGCTGTACATGCTGTCCGAGCAGATCTCGTACAGCCTGGACACCGAGACCGTGCTCAATTCGGTGACCGACATCTTGAAACGTGTGCTCAACTGCCGGGGATGCGTGATCTTTTTGCTCGACGAGGAACGGGAATGGCTCGAGATCCAGGTTTCGAGCGGGATCAAGCCGCATTGGCAGCGCAGCGCACGCATGCGCATGGGCGAGGGGATCGCGGGGCGCGTAGCGCAGACCGGGCAGCCGATCTACATCCCGGACACGCAGTGCGAGCCCCAATTCATCGTCTTTGACCCAGCGGTCCGTTCCTTGCTCGCCGTCCCGATGGTCTACAAGGGCAGCGTGATCGGCGTGCTCAACGTGGACGACGACAAGGTGGATGCCTTTACGCCCGACACCGAGCGCCTGCTGTCGATCGCCGCCGCCCAGGCGGCAGTGGCGATCGAGAACGCCGGTCTGTTTGAGGCGCTTAACGAGCGCGCCGCGCGCCTGGCGCGCGCGCACCGCGAGTTGCAGGAAAGCGACCGCTTGCGCGCCGAATTCGTACAGAACATGTCGCACGAACTGCGCACGCCGCTGACCTTTGTCAAGGGGTACGCTGAGCTCTTGCTCGAGGGCAAGTTGGGCCCATTGACCCACAGGCAGCAAGAGAGTGTCCAGATCGTGTCCGAGCGCACCGATCAGGTGATCCGCCTGATCGACGAGATGCTGACCCTCCAGCAGGTCGCACGCGGAGACCTGGAACTGGGCGAGGTCTCGCTCGTCGACATTGCGCGCACGCAGGTGCGCAGCGCGCGCGCGATCGCCCAACAGGAGGGCCTCTCCCTGGTCGAGGAGTATGCCCCGCACGTCTCGCTGGTGCTGGGCGACCGAGACCGCCTCGACCGGGTGTTCGCGAACCTGATCGGGAACGCGCTCAAGTTCACGCCCGACGGGGGCGAGATCACCGTGCGAGTGCGCAACGACGGCGCCTTTGTGCGCGCAGACGTGGTGGACCAAGGGATCGGGATCGAGGCGGACCACCTGGCGCGGATCTTTGACCGCTTCTACCAGGTGGATGGATCGAGCAAGCGCCGTTTCCGGGGGACAGGCCTCGGCCTCGCGATCGTGAAAGAGATCGTCGAGGCGCACGGCGGCGAGATCACGGTTTCGAGCATACCCGGGAGCGGGACGACGTTCAGCTTTACGGTCCCGGCGGTGCGGACACCGGAGGCGGCGCAGACGCCGTCGGCAGTGCGGACACCGGAGGCGGCGCAGATGCCGCCCGATCGGATTGACCTGGAACCACAGGATGTGTTATCCTTCGACAATGGGGTGCGAAAGGATAGGTCATGACCATCACGAATTTCCACGAACTGCTCGCCGCTGCGCAGAGAAGCGGGCCCAAGGCTGTCGTCGCCGTCGGGGGCGAACAGGACAGCGTGATCCGCGCGCTCAGCGCAGCCGAGGAGCGAGGCATCGCGCGCGGCATCCTGGTCGGGGACGAGACCGAGATCCGGCGCATCGCCGACGCGTGTGGCGTCGACTTGGCGCGCATGCGGATCGTCCACGAGCCCGACATGCACGCTGCGGCGCGCACGGCGATGACCCTGGTCGCCAGGGACGAGGCCCAGATCGCGATGAAGGGCAAGGTGGACACGGCGACGTTTTTGCGCGCTGCGCTGGACCGCGAGATCGGTATGCGGACCGGGAATCTGTTGAGCCACGTCGCCATCTTTGACATGCAGGACCTCGGGCGCCTACTCCTGATCAGCGACGCCGGCGTCAACATCGCCCCAACCCTAGAGCAGAAGGCCCAGATCGTCGTGAACGCGATCTATGTTGCCCACAAGCTGGGCATTGCCCGTCCGCGGATCGCGATCCTGGCATCCACCGAGACGGTGAACCCGCGCATTCCCGCCAACGTCGAGGCTGCCGCGCTCTCCAAGATGGCGGACCGGGGACAGATCACCGGCGCGCTGATCGACGGACCGCTGGCGCTCGACAACGCCATCTCGCCGGACGCCGCCGAGGACAAAGCGATCGTCAGTGCGGTCGCCGGAGCAGCCGACATCCTGATCTTGCCCGATATCGAAGCCGGGAACGTGTTGGTCAAGGCGATCGTCTACTTTGCGCGGCACCCCATGGCGGGCGTGGTGATCGGAGCCAGAGTGCCGCTGATCGTGCCATCGCGCTCCGACACCTTCGAGTCCAAGCTCGACTCGATGGCCCTGGGCGTGGTGATGGCTGCCGAAGGCAACCACTAGCCGCGTGCGGAGCGGCGTACCGCCGCACGATCCGCAGCGGGCTGCGCCGCGTGAGGCGCGCGAGGATCCACCATGGGAGACGGGACGTACAGCCTGAGCGACGCGACCCTGGTCACGCCAGACCAGGTACATCGTCACACCACGCTGACCATCTCTGGAGGCCGGATCGACAGCCTCGCGGGCGCGTCGGCGCCGGAGGAGGTCGACCTGGGCGATCACGTCGTCTACCCAGGCCTGATCAACGCGCACGACCACCTATATGGCACCTGGTGGCCTCGCGTGGCGCCCGGGCGCCCGTACGCCAACGTGTACGAGTGGTTGGCCGAGTACGAGCGCAGCCCGGTGCTGGCAGAGCGCAACCAGAACCCGGTGCAGGACGTGTATGCGCTGGGCGTCTACCGCAACCTGATCGCCGGGACGACGACCATCGCCGACCATTTCCGGCGCATCGACGGCGCTGCATTCTATGCCCGCTTCCCGGTGCGCGTCCTGCACGAGTATGGACGGACGTGGACGCCGCGCGCCCGCACGGCGTGGGGCGACGACATCTCGACTGAGTACGGTCGCGCCGTGCGCCTGAGGCAGCCGTACATCATCCACCTTGCCGAGGGCGTCGACGGGCAGGTCGCGGACGAGATGGACGTCCTCACCACGCACAACGCCGTCGGACGCAACACCTTGATCGTGCACGGGATCGCGCTCCGCCCCGCGGACATCGCCCTGCTTGCCCGGGAGGGCGCGAGCGTCTGCTGGTGCCCGACGTCCAACGTCTACCTATACGAACGGACCGCAGACCTCCCGGCGCTGCTCAGCGCCGGCGTGAACGTCGCCCTTGGCACAGACAGCGCCATGACCGGCGCGTTGAACTTGTTGGAAGAGATGCGCGCAGCCCGCCGCGCGTACGCCGCCCAGGCAGGTCATGACCTGGACCCGCGACGCTTGGTCGAGATGGTGACGACCGCTGCCGCGCGCGCGCTGCTGTTGGATGGGCGCCGAGGCCGGATCGCGCCGGGCTATGACGCCGACCTGATCGCCCTGCCGGACGACGGACGGGATCCGTACGTGGCCCTGCGCGACGCGCAGCCCGCCGACATCGCCCTCGTCCTCTGCCGCGGCGTTCCGGTGTACGGAGACCCGGCGTTTGGCGCGCTTTTTGAGCGGCACGGGACCCCGTTCTCGCAGGTCCTGGTCTCGGGCAGGCGCAAGCTGATCGCCGGTGACCTGCCCGCCCTGCTGCGCACCATCTCTGCGCGGACAGGCATAGAGATCGCGTTTCCGTTTCTGCCGTGTAGCGCCCCAGATCGGAGCACAGAAGACCATGATCCCTAACTTTGACAAGCTGGTCGAGCGCGCTGCGCAGTCGGGGCCGCATAACGCCGTCATCGTCTACCCGACGGCAGCGATCGGCCTGCAGAGTGCGCTGCTCGCCCAGGAGGCGGGCGTGGCAGAGTGCACGTTGGTGGGCGACGTCGCTCTCCTGCGCCAGCTGGCACAGGAGCACGAGATCGACCTCTCTGCCCTGACCCTGATCGACGCGTCTAGACCGGACGGCGCACTCGAGCAGGCGCTTCACCTCTGCAACAAGGGCCAAGCGGACGTGCTGGTCAACGACGGCGCCGAACTGGAGCACTTGCTTACCGCCATCCTGGACCACAGGTGCGGGCTGCGCGCGGACCGGCTGCTCACGGGCGTGTCCGCGTTCGACCTGCCGGACCCGGGGACGCTGTTGCTGGTCACAGACGGCATCATGCTCGTCTCCCCCGACTTGGAGCAACGGATCGCGGCGATCGAGAACGCGGTGCACGTCGCCCACCGGCTCGGAAGCGACCTGCCCCGCGTGGCCCTGGTAGCGGCGACGGAGAGCGTGAACCCCAAGAGCGCGTTCAGCGTAGACGCCGCGCAGATCACCGTCATGGCGCGCCGGCACCAGATCGGCGGGGCGATCGTCGATGGGCCGCTTGGCTTTGACAATGCGGTCTCGGCGCACGCCGCCGAGGTCAAGGGCATCGACAGCGAGGTCGCGGGCAAGGTCGAGATCCTGGTTGCGCCCGACCTGGAAAGCGGCGCCCTGTTAGTGCAGACGCTGTCCGCCCTGTGTCACCTGCCCGCCGCCCACGCGATCGTCGGCGGACGGGCGCCGGCAGTGCTGTGGAGCTGTGACGATCACGCCCAGTCGCGCGTTGCGGCGTTGGCCCTGGGCGCACTGGTATGCTAGAGACCGGATCTTCCAGGCCCTGAGACTGAGGAGCAACCTGTCTTGACGATGACGTCAGCACAGATCACGATCATCACCGGGCGCTTCGGCAGCGGCAAGACCGAGATCGCCCTCAACTATGCCCTGCGACTGGCGCAGGAGGGGCACGCGCCCCTGCTGATCGACCTGGACATCGTGACCCCCTATTTCCGCACGCGTGACCTGGCAGCGCGCATGGCGGAACAGGGCGTACAGGTCGTCGCCCCGCACCCAGTCGGCCAACACCTCCACATCCCGGCGCTCAGCCCACAGATCGGCGGCGCGATCGAGCAGCGCGAGCAGCCCGTCGTCATCGACCTCGGAGGGGACGTGCAGGGGGCGCGTGCGCTCGCGCAGTACGCGCATCTGCTCGCCGGGCGCGCGTATGCCATGCTCTTTGTCGTCAATCCCTACCGGCTGTCCACGGACACCGTCGACGGGATCGCGCACGCAATCGCCGAGATCCAGGCGAGCGCCCACGCGTGCGTCTCGCACCTTGTGAGCAACCCCAACCTGATGTCAGAGAGCGACCCCGCGTGCTTTGCCCAGGGCCACCGGCTGGTCGAGCGCGCCAGCGAGGTGTTGGGGCTGCCGATCGCGTTTGCCGTTGCCGCAGACAGGCTGGCGTCCCGCCTAGAGCGGGACAGCCTGGGCGCCGACTTGATGGTGATCCAGAGGTTCCTGCCCATGTTCGACTCCTGAACCCGGACCGTGCCGCGGAGGAGCAGACGAGGGGTATCCGAGAGACCCAGAACCAGCTTCGACCAGAGGAGAGACTATGTCCCACATTATCATCGACGAGGACCGCTGCAAGGGGTGCGCGCTGTGCACGCTCGCCTGCCCGTACAAGCTGGTCCAGATGTCCGAGCACTTTAACAGCAAGGGCTACCGCCCCGCTGTGCTGATCGATCCCGAGGGACGCTGCATCGGCTGCGCCAACTGCGCCCTGATGTGCCCGGACACGGCGATCGTCGTGTATCGCACGCAACGCGTGCGCCCGTCCCGCCCTGAACCGGTGGCAGAAGACGCCGGCGTAGACTAGAGAGGAGCGTGCACGCCATGGCCAAAGTCCTTATGAAGGGCAACGAAGCGATCGCCGAAGCCGCGATCCGCGCGGGCTGCGAGGCGTACTATGGCTATCCCATCACCCCGCAGACAGAGGTCCTCGAGTACATGTCGCGCCGCATGCCCAACCTGGGGCGCGCCTTCGTCCAGGCGGAGAGCGAGCTGGCGGCGATCAATATGGTCTACGGCGCCGCATGCCTCGGCGTGCGCGTCATGTCGACGACCTCCAGCCCTGGCTTCAGCCTGATGCAGGAAGGGATCTCGTACATCTTTTGCTCCGAGGTCCCGGCGGTGCTGGTCAACGTCATGCGCGGGGGCCCGGGCTTGGGCAACATCCAGCCCGCCCAGGGCGATTACTTTCAGATGGTCCGCGGCGGCGGGCACGGCGACTATAACGCCATCGTCCTCGCCCCCTCCACGGTCCAGGAGACCGTCGACCACGTCTACATGGCGTTCGACCTGGCGGAGCGTTACCGCACGATCGCCATGATCATCGCCGACGGCATGCTCGGGCAGATCATGGAGCCGGTCGAGCTGCCCGAGATGCGCCACGTCGAGCGCGCCAACTGGGAGTGGGCGTTGGGCGGCTGCCGGGGGCGCGAGCGCCGGGTCGTGACCTCGCTTTACCTCGGCGGACCACGCCTGGAGGAGGTCAACAACCGCCTACAGGCGCGCCTGTGCGAGATCGTCGCCAACGAGCAGCGTTGGGAGACGTATGGCTGCGACGACGCCGACATTATCGTGGTCGCCTTTGGCACGGCAGCCCGGATCGCCAAGACCGCGATCGCGCAGGCGCGCGAGGAGGGGATCAGGGCTGGGCTTTTCCGTCCGATCACGGTCTTCCCCTACCCCTACCAGGCCCTGCGCGAGATCGCGGCGGACAAGCGTCTGTTGGTCTTTGAGTTGAACGCTGGGCAAATGCTGGAGGACGTGCGGTTGGCGACGCGAGACGCCGTGCCGATCCGGTTCTACGGTAGGACGGGCGGCGTGGTGCCGCTCCCGGAGGACGTGCTTGCGGAACTGCGCGAGCTGGCGGGCTAGGCGGCGGGCAGGCTACTGCAGGCTGTCTTTGAGCTCGATCATCTCCCCCGTCCGGAGATAGATCGCCCGTTCGCAGATATTGGTCACACGGTCGGCGATGCGCTCCAGGTTGTGCGCGATGAACAACAGGTGCATCGCCCGCTTGACCGTGCGCTCGTCCTCGATCATGTAGGTCAGCAGCTCCCGGAACACCTGGTCGTAGAGCTGATCGATCACGCCATCCTGCTCGGCGATGGCCTTTGCCGCCTCGACATCCAGGTCGGCGTACGCCACCAGCGATCGCCTCAGCATGTCACAGCACTGCCGCGCCATGTAGGGGATGTCGATCAACGGCTTGAGGGGCGGCTCGTCGCCTATCCGGATCGCGATCTTGGCGACGTTCGCGGCGTGGTCGCCCATCCGCTCCAGGTCGAGGACGACGTTCATCGCCGCGATCACGCGACGCAGGTCCGAAGCGGTCGGTTGTTGTGTCGCCAGGATCGCCAGGCACCGTTCGTCCACGTCAAAGCGCAGGTCGTTCAGCTCGCTGTCGCGCTGCACGACCAGCCGCGCCAGGTCGAGGTCCCGTTCCTTGAGAGCCTTGATCGCGTCCGAGACCGCCTGGCACACCATCTCACTCAGGCGGACGAGGCTATCCTGTAGCGCGCTCAACTGCTGGTCGAACTGCTGCCTCGGTCGCATGCGGCGTCCCTTTCACAGGTTGTACTCGTGCATCTCGCCCGTGCACATAAAGATGATCCGCTCGCAGATGTTGGTCACCCGGTCCCCAAAACGCTCCAGGTTGTGGGCGGCGAACAAGAGGTGCATCCCCTTGCGCACGCTCTGCTCGCGCGAGATCATGGCCTTGATCACCGACTCAAAGATCTCGCGGTACATGTGATCCACCTGATCGTCCATCTCGAACAGCTGCCGTGCGAGGTCGACGTCGCGCTCGACAAACGCCTCCAGCGCACTGTGCGTCATCTCGCTTACCGCACGCGCCATGTGCGGCGTCGTCTGCAGCGCCAAAAAGAGGTCCTCCCCCCCCATGCGGATCACGATCTGCCCGATCCCCTTGGCATAGTCCCCCATGCGCTCCAGGTCGGTGATGATGTTGAGCGCGGTGACGATCGTGCGCAGGTCGCCCGCGACAGGCTGCTGCGTCGCCAGCACGGTGAAGCACAGGTCCTCGACCTCGAAGCGCAGCTGGTTGATGCGCTGGTCGCCATCGATGACCTGTTGCGCCAGCTCGACGTCCTGGTCCTCCAGCGCCTCCACAGCCTGCAACAGGGCGCGCTCGACCAGATCGCCCATCTGCGTGACGCCGTCGGATATCTCTTCGAGTTCGCTCTGCAACACGCCGCGCAGTGGTGACATCTCTGCTCCTCTATCGCTGGCGAGCGACCGGACCGTGTAGCGACGCGACGACGCACGCCTGCCGCCGCGAGGGTCGGGGGAGGATGCGCGTCGGTCCGTGCGGGCGCCGCGGGACAGCATGGACGTGCCCGCCTGGATCCAGGACTATTATACTATAGCGGGTCGGGGGGAGCAAAAGAGAGGCGCATGGGCCTGGTCCCGCCGGGGACCGGCGGGACCAGGCCCACGACTTAGCCGCTAGAGCCGGGCGTCTCCGGGCTGACCTGTCCCTCGGGCACAAAGTACCGCCTGTGCACCAGCGAGGCGATCTGCCCCGCGATCTCGTCGCGCAGGATGTGACCCGAGATGTGCATGAGCGTGTCGCCATAGTCGCTGTCCACGCCCATGCTCGCCTGGCACGGATAGTGATGGTGGAGCAGGCCCGCCTGGATCTCTGCCTCGTCCACCGAGACACCGATCAGGCCCTGCGCCACGTGGCGCGCGCAGCCGCACACGGCATCGCGCAGCACCTCGACCTCGGCGATCCGCCGCGTGCCGGGATCGACGGCGACCCGGAAGCGAGGTCGGCCAAAGCGCTCGGCGAAGGCGCGGATCGTCGGGTCATCGTAGGCGATCTCTTTGCGGCGCCCCACCTGGTAGGCGGACTCGGTCAGCGAGCAGAGCGGCTTGGGGGTCACGCATGCCACGCCGGCGTCGGCAAGCCACCCCCGGAGCTGGCGCGCGAGCCCGCGCGGCAGCCACGCCTCGTTGTCCACCGGCGCGATCACGGCGCGCGCCCCGGTCATGCGCGCGATTTCGGGCAGGAGCTCGGCGACGCCGCGGTGCTCGGCAAAGGACAGGATCAGGTCCGCGGGGTCAAACAAAGCCGGCAGGTGGTCCTCCGGATAGTCGACGATCGGCGGCAGGACCGCCGGCGCCTGCCACGTCTCGATCGCCCACGTCGCAGGCCCGTTCGCCCGGATGTTCTCGACGTGCCGCTCGCCGTACGCCCCCGAGATGACTGCCAGGATGCGCATCGCGCCTACCCCCTTTCAGGTCTCTACCGCCCGGCGACGATCGCGGCGACGTCTTCACCCACCGTCGCGATCGGCTTGATGTCAAACGCGTCGACCAGCACCTTGAGCACGTTCGGCGACACGAACGCGGGCAGGGTCGGGCCGAGGCGGATGTGCTTGACGCCTAGGTAGAGCAGCGCCAGGAGCACGATGACCGCCTTTTGCTCGTACCACGCAATGTCGTACGAGATCGGGAGGTCGTTGATGTCCTCCACGCCCAACGCTTCAGCCAGCTTTTGCGCGATCACGACCAGCGAGTACGAGTCGTTGCACTGCCCGGCGTCGAGCACGCGCGGGATGCCGCCGATGTCGCCCAGGTCCAGCTTGTTGTAGCGGTACTTGGCGCAGCCAGCGGTCAGGATCACGTGGTCGTGGGGCAGCTGCTGGGCGAGCTCTGTGTAGTAGGCGCGCTCCTTGTGCCGCCCGTCGCAGCCCGCCATGACCACGAAGCGCTTGATCGCGCCCGACTGGACGGCTTCCAGCACCTTGTCGGCGACGCTGAGCACGGTCTGGTGGGCAAAGCCGATCGGGATCGTGCCCTCTTCCAACTGCTGGGGCTCGCCCGAGGCGAGCGCCTTGTCGATCAGGGCGCCAAAGTCCTTCTCGCCCCCGGCGACGCGATCGGGGATGTAGGGGCAGCCGGGCCAACCCGCCTGTCCAGTCGTGAAGAGCCGGTCGATGTAGCTCTCCTTGGGCGGGACGATGCAGTTGGTGGTCATCAGGATCGGCCCGTTGAACGCCTCGAACTCTTCGCGCTGGTGCCACCACGAACCGCCATAGTTGCCTACGAAATGCTCGTACTGCTTGAACGCCGGGTAAGCGTTGGCGGGCAGCATCTCGCCGTGGGTGTAGACGTTGGCGCCGGTGCCCTCGGTCTGCCGCAGCAGCTCGTCCAGGTCGCGCAGGTCGTGCCCGCTGACCAGGATCCCGGGCCCGGGGCGCACGCCCAGGTTGACCTGCGTCGGCTCCGGGTGCCCGTAGGTGCTCGTGTTTGCCTCGTCGAGCAGCGCCATCGCCTGCACGCCCATCTCGCCACACTTGAGCACCAAGCCGACCAGCAGATCGGCGGTCAGCCCGTCGTCTGTCGTGGCGAGCAGCGCCTCCTGCAAGAAGACGAGTAGGTCTGCGTTGCGGTGTTCGAGCACGTAGGCGTGGTCGGTATAGGCGGCAAGGCCCTTCAGCCCGAGCGTCAGCAGTTGGCGCAGCGAACGGACGTCCTCGTCTTCGTCCTCGTCCTTTAAGATCCCGACGCCCATGCCCTTGCCGATCAGTTCTTCGACGTCGCCAGTGCGCGGCGTCCAGGTCGCCATCTCGGGCGGCGCCCCTGTCTCCTCCGGCAGCCGGGCGCGCAAGCCGTCGCGCAGCTGGGCGCGCAAGCCGTCGCGCAGCTGGGCGCGCAAGCCGTCGCGCAGCCGGATCGCCTCGTGCGCCAGTTCGACAAAGCGCTGCAGGTCAAAGTTGGCGTTGGTGATCGTCGCGAACAGGGCCTCAGCGACGAACAGGTCAGCCTGCGGGTCCGCGATGCCCTGTGCGCGCGCGCGCACGCCATAGTAGGAGACCCCCTTGAGCAGCCAGATCACGAGGTCCTGCATCGCGGCGACCTCGCCCGTCTTGCCGCACACGCCGCGGATCGTGCACCCCGTACCCTTGGCGGCTTCCTGACACTGATAGCAGAACATACCTCTCTCCTTTTCGCCTTTCGCGATCACCTTCCCGATTGCCGCACCCCACAACGACTGCAGGGTCACGGTCCCGCTCGATCACAGGGCGAGCGCCCCGATCACCAAGTTCGGGCTGCCCTCTGCAAAGGGCGCCCCCGCCATATCCCCCCAAGACACGATCTCGCCATAGCCCGCGCGCGCCAGTTCGGCGACCAGCTCCGCCTGGGTCCACGGTCGCAGCGTCGTGGCGGTCGCGCGCTGCGCCCACGGCGCGTCGCCCGTGCGGTACAGGGTCAGCACGTTGAACGTGAGCGTGCCGTCACCCTCAAAGTCATAGAACCGCACAAAGACCCACGCACGCTCGCCCTCCGCGTGCGACTGCGGCGCCATCCACCGGTGGCGCTGCGCCACGACCTGGTCATAGTTCCGGCTCTGGATCAGCGCCAGGCCATTGGGCCGCAGCAGCGCCGCCCAGTCGCGCAAGGTCGCCGAGAGCGCGTCGAGGGTCAGCGCGTGGGGCAGGCTGTTGCCGAGGCAGAGCACGGCGTCGAACGTCCCGTCGAGCGCAGCGCGCAGGGCGCCGAACCCCGCCTCGACAAAGGTCACCTCCACGCCCGCCGCCGCCGCGTTCACGCGCGCCTGGTCCAGCATCCCGCGGCTCGCGTCGGCGCCCACGACCTCGTAGCCGCGCTGCGCGAGGGCGAGCGCGTGCCTGCCCGTGCCACACGCGACGTCGAGCACGCGCCGCGCGCCGACGCGCCGCAGCTGCTCCTCCAGGAAGGGCAGCTCGAACGCCAACCGCCTCTCCCAGCGGACAAAGCGGTCATAGTCGGGGCTCAGGTCGTCGTACAGCGGCGTGGGCATCGCGTTCGCCTAGCCGTGGATCAGCTGCGGCAGGCAGTGCGTGCAGACCCACAGGCTCGCGCCCGCCTTGCGGCAGGGCAGCAGCACGCGCACGTCCTCGCCTTCCCCGCACACGTGGCAGCGCTGGGTGAGGTAGGTCGCGCCGCGCGCCTCCATCTCCGCCTCGGCGGCGTGCGCGTCAAAGGGCAGCGCCTCGCGCGTCTCGACCGTCAGCGCCCCGGTCGGGCAGATCGCCAGGCAAAAGCCCGCGCCATCGCACAGTTCCTCGCGCAGCACGCGCGCCTTGCCGTCGACGATCTGGATCGCGCCTTCCGCGCAGGGAGTGACGCACAGCCCGCAGCCGTTGCACAGTTGCTGGTCAATCCGGACGATCTGTCTCTTCATGCCTGACTCCTGGGTGATTTGCTCGTGGGTGTGATGATCTCGTAGACCAAATAGATCGCCTCGACCGGGCAGATCTCTTCGCAGGCGCCGCAGTACGCACAGTCATCGGGTCGCACGATCTCGGGGTACCCCCCGCGCATCTCGACCGCTGCGGTTGGGCATTCCTCCACGCACTTGCCGCAGCCGATGCAGAGCTGTCTATCGATGGTCGGCAGGACTGGATCGGACATACGCGCCTCCTCTGGTTGCTACGCCCAGTATACCGCACGGGAGGGGAGCGGTATGTGACAAAAGTTACAAGAGCGGCAAACCAGCCCCCCGAGGTAGACCAGACCCCCGAGGTCTTGAGGACCTCGGGGGTCTACGCCTTCGGGCGCCTCTGTATGCTCAGACCTCCGCCTCGCGCGCCATCGCCTCCGGATCGGAGACCACGACCTGCTGACGCCGCATTTCGATCAGGCCCTCTTTGCGGAAGGTGTGCAGCGTGCGCGAGACCACTTCGCGCACCGTGCCGATCTGCGACGCGATCTCTTGATGCGTCCAGCGGACCAGCACATCGTCCTCTGCCTGGGCGTGGGTCAGCAAAAAGCGCGCCAGGCGCCCGCGCACCGTGCGCAGGCCCAGGTCGTGCGAGAGCTCGGTAAAGTGATAGAGCTTGCCCGCAAGGTCGCCCAGCACGGCGAGCGCGATCTCGGGCGTCTCGCTGGCGATCCGGCGGAAATCGGCGCGCGGAATACGCAGGACGGTCACCTCGCCGACTGCCATCGCGCTCGCCGGCGCGGCGCCCGGCTCGGCAAAGGCGGCGGGCAGGTTGAGGGCATCGCCCGCATGGAGGTGAATCAGGTTCTGCTCACGCCCACCGAGGCTGGCACGATAGACGCGCACCGATCCCGCGCGCACAAACAGGACGGGCGCCCCGATGTCTCCCTCGAGCAGGATCAGGCGCCCGTCCTCGTAGGTCTGGGTTGTGGTGACGCGGGCCAAGCGGCGCAGGGCCCGCTCGCTCACCTGGGCCAACAGCCCGATCTGCCGCAGATCGTCGGTCGCCACCATCTCGGTCCAGCTGCCCCCTCGCCTATGCGCCCCCTGCGCTGATTTGCTGCAGCGCCTGGCGGACCACCCCCTGTGCGAGGTCGACCTTGTAGGCGTTCTGCGCCAGGGGACGCGCCCCCTCTGTCGCCGCCTCCGCGGCGCGCGCGATGGCGTCGCCGGTGAGGGGGGCGCCGGTCAATGCCGCTTCCGCCCCGTGCGCGCGCCACGGGACAGGCGCCACCCCGCCTAGGGCAATGCGCGCCGCGCGCACGCCTTCGCCCTCGAACGTGAGCTGCACGGCGGCGCTGACGAGCGCGAAATCCCACGCCTGCCGCTCCGCGACCTTGACGTAGGTCCCGCGCGCGCCCGCCGCAGGGAGCGGGATCACGACCTCGGTCAGCAGTTCATCCTCACCCAGCGCCACCTCGCGGTGCGCGTCCTGCCGCGGCAAGAGATAGAACGCATCCAGCGGCACGCGACGCACCCCGCCCTGACCGGCGACCACGACCGAGGCGTCGAGCGCAAGCAGGGCGACCGCCGGGTCCGAGGGATGGACGATGTGGCAGGGCCCGCCGCCCAGAATGGCGTGGTACTTGGACTCGCCGCGAAAGGCATAGCAGGTACTGCCCCCCTTGCGCAGGCAGTGCGTCAGCGGGTTGCGATAGTACCAACAGCGAGGGCGCTGCAGCAAGTTGCCCCCCAGCGTCGCCATGTGCCGCAGCTGGGGGGAGGCGGTAACGGACAGCGCCTCGCGCAGGCAGGCGAACCCCGCGCGTTCCGCGAGGAGCGGATCGTCGATCAGCGCCGAGAGCCGCGCCAGGGCTCCCACGTGGACCCCGTCCGCGCCCTCGCGCACCCCCTCCAGCCCCGGGATGCGCTTCAGGTCGACCAAACGCTCGGGCGCGATTAGCCCCTCCGCGATCAGCGCCAGCAGGTCCGTGCCCCCCGCCAGCGGGCGACACCCGTCCCCGATCGCCTCCAACGCATCCTCGACCGTCGCCGCCCGCGCGTACGCAAACGGATTCATCGCCATCTCGCACCCTCCTGGACCCGGCGCCGCCGCCCTAGACCGGCAGACGACCTACGGTTCTCACGGGCGCCGCCGCGCCCTGCCATCACTACTTCTCCCGCGCGCGCGCCAGCGCCGCCAGGACCCGATCGGGCGTGATCGGCAGGTCGAGCACGCGCACGCCGATCGCGTCGGCGACGGCGTTCGCGATCGCCGCGGGCGTGGGGATGATCGGCGGTTCGCCCAGCCCCTTGCTCCCCACGCTGTTCGCCTCGACGTCGACCAGGTCCACGAACGCCGCGTCGATCCGCGGGACGTCCATGATCGTCGGCACCTTGTACCCTTCGAGGTTCGCCGTCAGCTGCAGCCCGGTGCGGCGGTCGATCACCCGCTCCTCCATCGTCGCAAAGCCAAGGCCCATGGTCACCCCGCCGTAGACCTGGCTGGCGGCGGTGAGCGGGTTGACGATCCGACCGGTGGCGTGCGCCGCGACCACGCGCAGGACGCGCACCTGTCCCGTCTCGACGTTGACGCCGACCTGGCAAAAGTGGGCGCCAAAGGTGTTGAGCGCCTTCCCGTCGGGGTTTGGCCCGCGCGCACCCGTGCCGGTGATCATATAGTCGCCCATCTTGGCGGCGACCTCGCGAAACGAGATGCGGATCTGCGGGTCGGACAGGTAGGTGATCTCGCCGCCCGAGATGGCAAAAGCCTCGGGGCCCGCGTCCGGCACGCCGAGCATGTACGCCGCTAGGTCCAAGAGCTGCCGCCGGGCGTCGTACGCCGCTTCGCGCACCGCCGGCGTGATCGACGCCAGCGTCACGCTCCCGCCGCTGCCCGGGCCAAAGGGCGTGGAGAGGGTATCGCCGATCACGACGCGCACCCGATCGAGCGGCAACCCCAGCTCCTCCGCCGCCACCTGTGCCACGATCGTCCGCGTCCCGGTACCCAGGTCCTGCACCCCCGCCATGACGTCTGCCGTGCCATCGGGCAGCAGGCGGACCTCGGCGTTGGCGGGAGGCCCGCCCCCGCCGCCCCAGATCTGGGACGCCATTCCCCACCCCCGGCGCCAGGGACCCCGACCTTGCCGCGTCCGGCGCCGCGCGTCCCAACCGACTGCCTCGGCGCCGAGGCGGTAGCTCTCGCGCAGCCCCTTGAGCGTGTACGGGATCCCGCGCGCCGGGCTCGCCTCCGCATAGTTGGCGAGGCGCAAGTCGAGCGGGTCCATGCCGAGCTTGCCCGCGAGCGCGTCCATGGCGACTTCGAGCGCGAACGTGCCCTCGACATAGCCCGGCGCGCGGAAGGCGCGCCCGGCGTCGGCGTTGGCGCGCACCGCCCAGACCGCCGTGCGCACGTTGGGGCAGGCATACAGGTCCTTCGCCGGACCGCCGATGATGCTGCCCCCGCCGCCGTGTGCGCCGGTGACGACCCACGCCTCGTGCTCGATCGCCGTCAGCGTGCCGTTGCGACGCGCCCCAAGCCGCACGCGCTGCACGCTACTCGGGCGGTACCCGGCGACGAGCTGTTCCTCCGCCCGGTCGAGCACGACCTTGACCGGGCGCCGCGTCTCGCGCGCCGCGAGGAGCGCGGCAAGCGTGAACCGCTCGGCGCCCCACTTGGAGCCGAACCCGCCGCCCATATAGTCGCAGATCGCGCGCACCTTGCCCCGCGGGATGTCCAGGACCTCGGCGACGCTGCTACGCGTGCCCCACACGCTTTGCGTCGAGTGCCAGACCGTGACCTGGTCCCCCTCCCACTGCGCGACGCTGCCATGCGTCTCCATGCAGCAGTGTGCGGCGATGGGCGTGCTAAAGGTCAGATCGACGACCACGTCCGCCGCCGCGCGCCCCGCCTCGACGTCGCCCCGTGCGTAGACTTGGCCCGCCGGGTCGATCGTGTTGCTCGCCTCGCCGGCGAACACCGGCGGCGCGTCCTGCCCGATTGCCGTCTCCAGGTCGGGGGCAAAGGGCAGCGCCTCGTACGTGACCTCGATCCGGGCCAACGCATCTTCCGCCGTGCGCTCGTCCTCGGCGGCGACGAACGCCACCTCGGCGCCCTGGTAGGCCAATTCCTCGGCGAACAGCTCGCGCCCCTCGATCCGGTTGACCGGCGGCGGCTGGAAGAGGTGCCACACGAGCCACACGCCCCGCATCGCCTCGGCGGCGCGGCTGTCGATCGCCGTCACCCGGGCGTGCGGGTGGGGCGAGCGCAGGAAGCGGCCGATCAGCATGCCCGGCAGGGCGATGTCTTGGGTGTAGGTCGCCTGCCCGGTGACGCGTGCGATGCCGTCGACGCGCGGTGTCGCGTGCCCCACGATCTCCAGCACGGCATCGCCGTCCCAGCGCACGACCCGTTCCTGCTCGACGATCACCTCGCGCTCTTCGATCCGGCCCTCGAACTCGACCTTAGTGACCTTGATCGTCGGCATCGCGCCCTCCCTTCTCGGCGGCAGCCAGCACCGCGCGCACGATGTTGGGATAGGCGCCGCAGCGGCACAGGTTCCCCGACATCGCGCGCCGCACCTCGTCCTCCGTGGGATGGGGCACGTGCTCCAGGAGGCTGACCGCCGACATGACCTGGCCCGAGGTGCAGAACCCGCACTGGTACCCGTCGTGCTCGATGAACGCCTCCTGCACCGGGTGCAGTTGCTCCCCGTGCGCCAGCCCCTCGACGGTCCGGATCTGCCGCCCCTCGCAGTCGATCGCCAACGTCATGCAGGCATAGGCGGTCTCGCCGTCGATGATCACGGTACACGCGCCGCACTGCCCTCGCCCGCAGCCGTGCTTGGCGCCGGTCAGCTCGAGCTCTTCGCGCAGGACCGAGAGCAGGATGCGGCGCGGCTCGATCAGGACCTCGACCTCCCTGCCGTTGACGTGAAGCGTGACCGGAACGGCGGTCGGACCGCGGAATGCTAGGGCCATGTTGCCTCCTCTCTTGCGCGGCGCCGGGGACCTCGGACGGGCTCGCTAGCAGGCCTGTCCTTCGGCGCACAGCAGGCTCGCCAGCGCCAGCGAGTGGATGCGCGCCTCCACCGTGTCGGCGCGCGACGTGAGCACGATCGGGGCCTTGGCCCCCATCACCACCCCCGCGATCTGAGCGTTCGCTAGGTAGACCAGGTTCTTGTAGAGGATGTTGCCGGCGTCGAGGTCGGGCACGAGGAGGATGTCGACGTCGCCGGCGACGGGGCTGCGAATGCCCTTTTCGCGCGCAGCCTCCCTCGAGATCGCATTGTCGAACGCCATGGGCCCGTCGACCAGCGCGTGCCGGATCTGCCCGCGCTCCGACATCTTGTGCAAGCACGCGGCGTCGACTGTGGACGGAATCTTGGGGTTGATCGTCTCGATCGCCGAGAGGACAGCCGCCTTGGGCCGCTCGATGCCCAGCTGCACCAGCATGTCGATCACGTTCTGCAGGATCTGCGCCTTCTGCATCAGGTCGGGCGCGATATTGATCGCCGCGTCGGTGATCAGCAGTAGCTTGTGGTACATCGGGATCTGCATGATGAAGGCGTGGCTGAGCAGGCGGTCGGTGCGCAGGCCAACGTCGCTGCGCAGGACGGCGCGCAAAAAGTCGTCGGTGTGCAGGTGGCCCTTCATCAACACGTCGGCCTTGCCCTCGCGGACCAGCTGCACCGAAACCGCAGCCGACTCGGGCGTGGTCTCGGTGCCGACGACCACCATCTCGTCCAAGTCGACCTCGGCTTCGGCTGCTGCCTGGGCGATCTCGGCCCGTGGGCCGACCAGGATCGGCTGAATCAGGCCCTCCTCTTGCGCCAGGCGGACCGAGCGCAGGACGAGCGCGTTCGCCGCCGCCGCCACGGCGACGCGCTTGGGTGGGTGCTTGCGGGCCTCGGTTACATAGTCATCCAGTCGGGCGTACATCCAGTCCCTCCAAGGTCGTTCAGCATACGTGCACGGAGCGCGAGGGAAGCCCCCGCCCTCCTGCCACAGGCGGTCGGGCCCGCGTGCGACGGTGGGGTCGCACACGGGCGGTTCGCACTAGAGCTGGATCAGGCGCAGCGCCAGGTCCGCCGTGGTCTCGGGCTTGACCTGGATCGCGATCTCAGTCAGGCGCCCCTCCTCGTCCACGCCAAAGTGGCTGCGGACGATGCCCTCGTAGGTCTTGCCGTACATCTTTTTCTCGCCCCAAGCGCCGTACGCTGCGGCGACCGCGTGGTCGGGGTCCGATAGCAGTGGGAAGGGGAGGTCGTACTTGGCCTTGAACTTG
>JAFGIE010000060.1 GCA_016929775.1 Anaerolineae bacterium | reverse complement strand
GCGGGATCAAGTACTTTTCGACGCAAAAGATCTTTTGGGCCTACAACGGCGGCGACCCGTTCCCCTACAACACCTTCTGGTGGGAGGGCATCGACGGTTCAGAGATCCTGGTACACCTGCACAACGACTACAACTCGCGCATGAATCCCGCTTCTGTGATCCAGCGCTGGGTGGAACGCGTGCAGAAGGACGGCTTTTCGACGCGACTGATGCCCTTCGGATGGGGCGACGGGGGTGGGGGCCCGACGCGCAACCACCTCGAGTTCGCGCGCCGGCAGGCTGACCTGGAGGGCGCACCCAAGGTCGTGATCGCCTCGCCGATCGACTACTTTGTGGACCAGGAGCGCAAGCCGGTCACCAACCGCTACGTCGGCGAGCTCTACTTCCAGGCCCACCGCGGCACCTACACCTCCCAGGCGCGCACCAAGCGCGGCAACCGCAAGAGCGAGATCGCGCTGCGCGAAGCCGAGATGTGGGCTGTCGCAGCCACGGCGCTCAAGGGCTTTGCGATCCCGGCACACACGATGGATGCGGCGTGGAAGCTGGTGCTCCTCAACCAGTTCCACGACATCATCCCCGGCTCCTCGATCGAGCGCGTCTACGAGGAGGCGGAGGCCGATTATGCCAAGGTGATCGAGACCGCCCAGGGCGTCACCGCCGACGCCGCCGCGGCGCTCACGGACGACACACAAGCCCTGACCGTCTTTAACTCGCTCTCTTGGCCCCGCAAGGCGCTCGTGCCCCTCCCCGAGGGCATGGCTGGTGCGGCAGATGGGGCGGGCAACGCGCTGCCGGTGCAAGCGATCGACGGCGCAACCTGGGCCGAGGTCGACCTCCCGTCGTGCGGGTGGACCACGCTGCAGGCTGGACTCTCTCCCGAAGCCGTCAACGTCTTCCAGGTCACCGAGCGCTTGCTAGAGAACGACCTGCTCCGCGTCGAGCTCAACGGCACGGGCGAGATCACGCGCATCTATGACAAGCAAGCCGGACGCGAGCTCGCGGCTGGGGTCTGCAACCAGCTCAAGATGTACAAGGACGTACCAACCGGCTGGGATGCGTGGGACTTGGACAGCATGTACGAGGAGACGCCCGTCGCGCTTGAGGGGGGAGCGTGCGTCGAGGTCTTGTCCGCTGGGCCCCTCGTCGCCAAGCTGCGCGTCACGCGCACGATCCACAACTCGACGCTGACGCAGGTGATCAGCCTGCGCCGCGGCAGCCGGCGGGTGGACTTTCACACCGTGCTCGACTGGCAGGAGCGGCACAAGCTGCTCAAGGTCAACTTTGCCGTCAACGTGCACGCGCACGAAGCCGTACACGAGATCCAGTTCGGCCACCTACGCCGGCCCAACCACATGTCGCGTCCCTTTGACGCAGACCGGTTCGAGGTCTCGATGCACAAGTGGACGGCGCTCATGGAGGAGGGTCGAGGCTGTGCAGTGCTCAACGACTGCAAGTATGGCGTCAACGTGCTGGGCAACAGCATCAACCTGACCCTGCTCAAGTCTGCGCTCGCGCCCGACATGCACGCCGACTTGGGACGCCAAGAGTTCACCTATGCCTTCTATGCCTGGAACGGCAGCTTTGCCGACAGCGACCTGGTGCACGAGGGGTATGACCTCAACGTGCCCGCGGTCAGCGCGCCGGGCA
This sequence comes from Anaerolineae bacterium, assembly GCA_016929775.1. The sequence continues at coordinate 31,219 of JAFGIE010000060.1, read as the reverse complement.
GCGCAGGCGAGGCCTCGCTCTTTGCCGTCGATGCGCCCAACGTGATCATCGAGACGGTCAAGCCTGCCGAGGATGGCTCGGGCGACATCGTGCTCCGGCTGTACGAGTCCAAGCGGACGACGACCGCCTGCGCGTTGCGCACGGTGCTCCCCGTTGTAGCGGCAGCCGAGACGGACATGCTCGAGAACCACCAGGTAGACCTGTCCTTGGACGGCGGGAGCATCGCACTTGCCTTCCGCCCCTTCGAGATCAAGACCGTGCGCCTCTCCTTGTAGAGGCGCAGTCGGCGAAGCGAGGGGGCGCTGCAGCGCCCCCTCGCCCTTTCTGTACCCCTGCTCAACACAACGTGAGGGATTTCGTTACCCACTCGATACCTTTCTGTGCTATAATGGGATCGTGCCGCCCTCACCGGTTCGTGCGCATCGCTTTGGCACACCTCGATGGGCAGCACGGATCCAACTTGGGCTTGACGCCCGCTCCGGTGCTGTCCCCTGTGGGACTGCCCCGCGTGCGGCGCGGACTCGAACAGGAGGATACGATGGCCGATCGACGACGATCCAGGCGCGCCCTGCTCATCCTTGCCCTCGCCCTTTCACTCCTTGCCGCGTTCCTGCCTGCCGCAAGCGCCTCGGCAGTCTGGTACGCGCGCGGCGACTTTAACGGCTGGGGCACGACAGACCCCATGCTCGACGACGGGACCGGAGGCGACGCCGCTGCCGGCGACGGGATCTATACCGCCCAGATCACGATCGCTGCGGCTGGGCGCTACGAGTTCAAGGTCGCCACGGATAGCTGGTCCCCCAGCTATCCGGGTTCCGGCAACAGCTGGTTCGTCACCTCGGCGTCTGACGAGGTCGTGATCCTGACCTTCGACACCAACGTCTACGCCGACGGATGGCTGCCAGAGATGCACGCCATCGGCGCGAGCCCCGATCCCGGTGCGTGGACCGCAGTCGGCGACTGGCAGGGCTGGAACAACGCCGACCCAGCGACGGCGATGGCATCCCTCGGCGGGGGGCTATACGAGCTCACGCTGCCGATCGCCGCGCCAGGCACGTACCAGTACAAAGCCGTGCGCACCGGGAGCTGGGACGCCATCGGCGCCGACAGCCGGAGCGTCAACGCTGCGACCGCCGCGTTCGAGACCACCGCGTTCGACCAGAATGTCCACCTGAGCCTCGACGCCCTAGAGGGACGGGTCAAGGTCGAGGTCGAGCCGGTCGTGCTGCCCCCTGCGCAAGACGGCGACATCTGGTGGGACGGACTGGGGCACGACTCGCGCGATGACCTGTACCGCATCCCCGCTGGCGCAGTGCCCGCCGGGACAACAGTCGTCCTCCGCGTCCGCACGTTCCACGACGACGTCACAGGCGTCACCGCGCGGGTCTGGGATACCGCCGCAGGCGGGCAGACGCTGCTTCCCATGACGCGCGTGGCGACGACGGGGGATCCACCCTATGGCTACGACTACTGGGAGACGACGCTTCCGACGTCCGCCAACCCGACCACGCTCTGGTACCGGTTCATCGTCCGCGACGGCGTGGACGAGGATTACTACGAGGACGACGACCTCTTTGACGGGGGGTGGGGCGTCACCTATGACGATTCGCCCGACCGTAGCTTCCAGATCAACGTCTACGAACCGGGCTTTGAGACGCCCGCCTGGATCAAAGACGCCGTGATCTACCAGATCTTCCCGGATCGCTTCTTCAACGGCGACCCCAAGAACGATCCCGAACCGTCAGACCCCACCGTGTATGGCAACCCCGTGCAGATCCGCGACTGGGAAGAGCTGCCGGAAGGGTACTGCCGGGCCTACGAGGACGTCGCCTGTGACGAGGGGCCTCTGGGTCGCGACTTTTTCGGCGGGGACCTGCAGGGCGTCAAGGACAAGCTGGACTACCTGGCGGACCTGGGGGTGACGGCGATCTATTTCAACCCGATCTTTGAGGCGCCCTCCAACCACCTCTACGACACGACAGACTATTTCCAGATCGACCCGTCCTTCGGATCGATCGGCACCTACCGCAGCCTCGTCAACGCCGCCGAGAGGCGCGGGATCCGGATCATCCTGGACGGCGTCTTTAACCACACCTCGTCCGACAGCATCTACTTTGACCGCTACGACCGCTACCCAAAAGAGGGCGCCTACGAGAGCCTGGACTCGCGCTACGCGGCGTGGTACACATTCTACGAGTGGCCCGCGAGCTACAACTCCTGGTGGGGGTTCGACAGCTTGCCCGTGTTGACCGAGCATCCCGAGGTCAGCGCGTTCATCTATGGTTCAGACCGCAGCGTGGCGCGCTGGTGGGTCGAGCTGGGCGCCGCTGGGTGGCGGCTCGACGTCGCCCCGGACAAGAGCCACACATGGTGGCAGGCCTTCCGCCCTCGGGTCAAGGCGGTCAACCCCGACGCCGTGATCCTAGGCGAGATCTGGGATGACGCTAGCCCGTGGCTGCTGGGCAACGAGTTCGACAGCACCATGAACTACCGCTTCCGGCGCGCGCTGATCGGCTTTGTCAACGGCGATACGCAGGATCCGAACCAGGGCTACATCCGCGGGCTGTCGCCCACCCAGTTCGACAGCGTGCTGCACGGGATCGAGGAGGACTATCCACCGCAGGCGTACGCGGCAACCATGAACCTGGTCAGCACGCACGACACACAGCGCATCCTGTGGGCCCTGACGCCCGGCGCGCGCAACCAGGAGGGGCGCGAGTTCGACGCAGCCAACGTCGCCGAGGGCCTCGCCAAGCTCAAGCTCTTGGCGATCATCCAGCTGACGATGCCCGGCGCGCCGACGATCTATTACGGCGACGAGGTTGGCCTGACCGGCGACACCGATCCCGATGACCGCCGCCCCTTCCCCTGGGGGAGCGAGGACGAGGACCTGCTGGCACACTATCAGGCCCTGATCTCGTTGCGCAACGCGCACGCCTTCCTCCGCACCGGCAGCTATGACCATCTCGAGACGGGCAATCCCGACGCCGACGGCGTCTACGCCTATGGGCGCCGGGACCCCTCCGGCGCCGCGATCATCGCCGTCAACCGCGACGTCGCGGGCCACGCCGTATCGATCGACGTGGCGGGCTATATCCCCGAAGGGACCATGCTCACCGATGCCTTGAGCGGCGACGTCGTCGAGGTCGCGGAGGGCAAGGTCTCCGTTGATGTGGAGGGCCGTTGGGGCGCGATCCTGGTCACGCCCGAGGGCATCGACCTCACCCCGCCCCCCGCGCCCTCGGGGCTGAGCGCTGATGCGGGCGATGGGCGAGTTGCCCTGTCGTGGGAACCGGTCGCCGGCGCCGCCGGATACTGGGTCTACCGGAGCCCGGTGAGCGGCGGCGGCTACCTCCGCTTGACCGGCACGCCCGTTCTCGACGCCGCCTTCCTCGACGAGAACGCCGTCAACGGGCAGATCAGCTACTATGTGGTCACCGCGGTGGACAGCTGTGGCAACGAGAGCGAGCGCTCGAACGAGGCGCAGGCGCTGCCCTACATGCAGATCGGCTGGGCCAACCTGCAGTGGCCTCCCACGATCGAGCACACGATCAGCGCCCTCGTCCCGACCCCCAACATCTATGGGCAGGTCTGGATCGACGGTCACACTTGGAAGCCGGGAGCCACGCCCGGTTTGGTCGCCCAGGTCGGGTACGGTCCGGATGGCTCGCACCCCGATGGACACCCCGGTTGGATGTGGGTGGATGCCGTCTACAACGTCAACGTCGGGAACAACGACGAGTTCATGGCGGCGTTGGTGCCCGAAGCCGTGGGCGTGTACGACTATGCCTACCGCTACTCGACCACTGGCGGGCAGACGTGGATCTATGCAGACCTGGATGGCACGGGCAACGGCTACAGCCCGGATCAGGCGGGCGCGTTGACGGTCCTGCCGTCGGGCGATGCGACGCCGCCCGCGATCCCGCAGGACCTCCACGTGCTCTCTGCCGCACCCAGCCACATCGCCCTTACCTGGGACCCGGTGGGCGACGCCGACCTCTATCGCTACGAGCTCTACCGCGCAGATGCCAGCGGCGGGCCCTACGTCCGGATCGCCGACGTACACCCGCCGTCGACCGTGCACGAGGACTGGGACGTGGTCAGCGGTGCGACGTACTACTATGTCGTCCTGGCGACCGACACCTCCTTCAACCGCTCTGCGTTCTCGGGCGAGGCAATGCCAGTCGCTCAAGCCCGCCCCGTGCAGGTCACGCTGCGCGCAGCCCTGCCGGAGACGACGCCAGAGGGCGACGACATCTACGTCGCGGGTAGTTTCAACGGGTGGAACCCGGCGGGCACGCTGCTGGTGCGCGACGGGCTGACCGCATCGATCACGCTTACCTTTGACGAGGGGACACAGATCGAGTACAAGTACACGCGAGGCAGCTGGACCTACGTGGAAAAGGGCGCGACGTGCGAAGAGATATCGAACCGGCAGCTCACAGTCCTATATGGCGCCGATGGGACTATGACCGTCGACGACACCGTGCTGAACTGGCGCAACACGGGCGCCTGCGGCGACTAGCGCCCTGATCGCCGCCTGCAACTGCGCCCGCGCCGAACCTCACAGTTCGGCGCGGGCGCACGCTTGCCAGGCAACGCCCTCTTGCGCGCGGGCGCCGTTCTGGGTACAATCGTCACACCATCTGTCAGGCGCACGACCCCCACAAGGAGGAGTTGCAATGACCGACAGCGAACGCCAAGAGCTGCTCGAGCTGTATGCGCCACTGCGCGTTGCCGATGTCCGCGACGGCATGGACTGGAACATGATGCACCACTATGGCTCGATGTGGCCCGAGATCCGCCCGCTGTGGCGCACGCGCGCGGTGGGCATTGCGCGCACGGCGCGCTACCTGCCCTACGAGGGATCGATCCCGCACATGACTCCTGAGGAATACAGCGCGTGGTCAGGCTGGTACTGTGGCACCGTCTGCACCTACCCGTGGATGAAGGCGATCGAGCCGGGCGACTTTTGCGTGATCGACCAGAGCGGCGTCGACGTCGGTCTGATGGGCTCCAACAACGCACTCGCCGGCGTGCGGGATGGCGCCGTCGGGTACGTGACCAACGGCGGAGTCCGCGACACCGACGAGCTGATCGTGCAGCAGGTCCCGTTCTGGTCGCGGATCGTGTCGCAGGGCATGGTCCAGGGACGCGTGCAGTTCGATGCGATGGACATCCCGGTCAACGTCGGCGGCGTCTTGGTGCACCCAGGCGACATCGTCGTCGCGGACGGCGACGGCGTGATCGTCGTGCCCCGCAGGTTGGCGCGCGACGTCGCCAAGTATGCGCACCGCGAGCTGGCGAACGACAAGGTCGGGCGGCGCAAGCTGTACGAGGCGCTCGGTCGGGAACTGGACGACACGGTGCGTTGAACGGGCAGCCAGACCGAGCCCGCCGCGCCTACGCGCGTTGGGGAGGGCGCTGGGTTGCGCCCTGCCGGTCACTTGTCGGCTAGCTTGTTGGATCAGCGAGTCGCCCGATCGGGCTGAAAGGAGACTGCGATGCTCGTCATTCCGGCGCCGGGCGCCGTGCGCACGATGATGATCTCGTTCCGCCGTGGGGACTATGTGGTCGAGGCGTTGCGGACGCTTCTCCAGAGGGAAGGGATCGACGCCGCGCTGATCACCTCCGGCATCGGCTCGTTCGACATCTGCCGCCTGCACACGATCACCAACACTGGGCTGCCCCCCGAGGAACGGTACCTGCGCCTAGAGGGCCCGATCGAGGTCGGTTCGCTCCAGGGCTCCGTCGCAGGGGGTGAGCCGCACATCCACGTGGTCGTGCACGACGTCGCCAAGGACGAGATGCACGTCGGACACCTGGAGGATGGGTCGCGCTGCTGCTTTCGCCTCGAGCTCGGACTGATCGTCCTCGACGGCGTACGCACTCGGCGGGTCACAGACCCGCAGACCCACCTCGTGGACATCGTAGCCGAGGAGGACTAGCATGTCCGACCTGGAACGCGCCCGCCAACTGGCACCCTCGACCCTCGACCGCTTCCGGCTCGATGGCAGGGCAGCGCTCGTCGTGGGCGGCACCAAGGGCCTGGGCATGGCGATGGCGCTCGCGCTCGCTGCCGCCGGCGCCGACGTCTGCGTCGCCAGTCGTGGACCCGCAGGACTGTCGGAGACGGCAGAGGCGATCCGCAGCCTGGGGCGCCGGGGCACCAGCTATGCCGTCGACGCCACCGACGAGGCCCAGGTGGCAGCCATGGTCGCGCACGTCACCGAGACCTACGGGCGCCTCGACATCCTGGTCAACAGCCAGGGACAGATCCACCTCGAGCCGGCAGCGGACTTTGACCTGGACGCGTGGCAGCGGGTGATGGACGTCAACCTCAAGTCGCTGGTCCTGTGCTGCAAGCACGCGGGACGCGTGATGCTGGCGCAGGGCAAAGGCAAGATCATCAACATCTCCTCGGTGCGCGGCTTCCAGGGACGCGCGCAGGACTTGGCCTATGCGCCGAGCAAGGGCGCCGTGAACCAGCTCACGCGCTCGCTGGCGATCGAGTGGGGTCCGCACGGGATCAACGTCAACGCCATCGCCCCGGTCTTCACGCGCACGGTGCTGGCAGAGGCGTTCCTCAGCGATCCGGCGAAGCGAGAGTGGGTATTGAGCCGGATCCCGATGCAGCGGTTGGGCGAGCTGGACGACCTCTTTGGCCCGGTCGTCTTTTTGGCGTCGGACGCATCCGACTTTGTCAACGGGCACGTGCTGCTCGTCGATGGGGGATGGATCGCGGCGTAGGCAGCGGCGCAGTCGGGCAAGACCGGCACGGCGCCGCCTCGCCTACACGTCAAACAGCCGGTGCTTGGAGAACTGCAGGTAGCGATCGGACAGAAAGCGAAGCGGCTTCTCTGCGAGCACGAACCGCTCGGACAAGGTCGACAGCACCCCGTCGAGCCCTTCCGCTCGCGCCGCTTCTTGCTCAGCCGCCAGCTGGTAGAACGCGCGCCCATGCGCTTCGTGGTCCTCCAGGGTGACGCAGATCCGCCCGCGCACCCCGGGGCGCGCCTGTCCGCTGGCTGGATAGCGACGCCTCGTCTCGATGTACTCTGGAAACATGCCACACGTGAACAGGCACACGTCGGCGACGCGCCGATAGGCGACATAGCGCTGCGGCGCCTCGACCGCCTGTGCGTATCGCATCATGCCATCCACATCCAGCTCGCTGACGCGGAAGCGCCGCCACAGGCCCTCGCGCACCTGGTAACGCACGGTCACGCTCTCGACCCGGGTGAACGACGCCAGCATCGTCGCCAAATAGTCGAGCACGGCATCGTCTGCCACCAGCTCTGTCACCTGACCGGCGTCAAACAGGACGACCCTTTGGCGTGCGCGCTGCTCGACCGTGAACGACTCGCGCTCCAACTCGCGGCGCGCGCGGCGCAACAGCACTGTGAAGAACAGCCACGGCGAAGCGCGCACCATGACCTCTTCCTCGCCCACCACGCGCCGAAACAAGCGCTCGTCATCGAGCATCCGCACGATCATCGCGCTGTCGGTCGACAGCAGGTCGATCGCCTCCTCCTGGTCCCGGTACCCTGGCAGCAGCGTCTCGACCAGGAACCGCAGGTCCCGCCGCAGCAGCGCCAAGCTCATCCTGTCCCTCCGCGGTAGCTGCGCAACATCTCGTCCATGACCCAGTTCGTGCGCGCCGCGCTCTCGCCGGTGCTTGGGCACGATCCCCGCCCGAGCAGCGCGTCGACGACCGTCTGGATCAGCGGCTGCTGCACGTGCGCCGGGGTGTCGATCGCAAAGGCCTCGCTCCCCTGGTCGGTCTCGAGGAGCACTGGTTCGACGCCAAAGGTCGAAAAGGTCAGCCGACCCGCACTGCCGGTGATCTCGACCACATCCTCCCCACGGTACGCGCCAAAGCACCACGTCCCTACGCCGTGTACGCCCGACGCGAATCGGAAGGCGCCGCTGACCACGTCTTCCGCCTCGTACATCGCCGCCTGGTTGGAGGCAAAGCCGGCGACCTCGGCGATCGGTCCCAGAGCCAGGTCGAGCAAGTCGAGCGTATGCGAAGCCAGATCGAGGAACAGCCCCGCACCCGCGATCTCGGGGATCAGGCGCCAGGGCAGATTCTGCCGGTCGTAGCCTTCCCGCGGAGGACGTTGGTACAGGCGGACGTTGACCGTGCGCACGTCGCCGATCGCGCCATCGTGCAGCAGCGCCACCACCTTGCGGAAGCGCGGCAGCATGCGCCGGTAGTAGGCGACATAGAGCGGCACGCCCGCCGCCTCGCAGGCAGCGATCATCTCCACGCACTCGGCGTGTGTGCGCGCCATCGGCTTTTCCACATAGACCGGTTTGCCCGCACGCGCCGCCATGATGGCGTACTCGAGATGCGTGCTGGGCGGCGTCGCGACGTACACGGCGTTGACCTCAGGGTCGCCGATCAGGTCTGCCGCGTCATCGTACCAGCGCGCGACGTTGTGCCGCTGCGCATAGTCGCGCGCCAGGTCGCCGTGGCGGCGCATGACGGCAACCAGCTCGGACCCGCGCGCCTTCTGCAGTGCGGGGCCACTCTTGACCTCGGTCACGTTCCCGCAGCCCACGATCCCCCACCGTACGGTCTCCATGTTGCCTCCTGGTCGCTCACACACACCGGTCCCGTCTTCCTATTGTACCAGAACCCGCCCACACGGCAAGACAGTCACAGCGCACGCCGGATTGACACCGTCTCTGCCACAGCGTATACTAGGTTGCGCGCCACGATCGGGCGACGCCGGCTCAACCGGAGCGCACACGCATTGGCCCCGGACGACCTGAGCACGGGCAGCAAAGCCGCCTGACGTGCGGCGCTCGCGCAGGCGCATACCGTCAATGATGGGAGGAGGTCACTGACCATGCTCGGAACCTACGATCGCACCCCCGAACGGCACAAGCTGTACCTGGATGGGTGGTGGTCCTTCTGTACCGATCCAGAGGCGCACGGCGAGGAGGCGGGCTATGTGGCGCGCTTTCCAGAGGACAAGCGTCTGTCTGTACCAGGTTGCTGGAACACAGAGCTCGGTCTGCAGGACTATGAGGGCGTAGCCTGGTACCGCACCTCGTTCCAATGCGACTGGTCAGGACGGGCGCTGCTGACCTTTGGCGCCGTCGCCGACGTGGCGCGCGTGTGGCTCAACGGGCAGCTTCTCGGCGAGCACGAAGGCGGGCACACAGCCTTTCACTTTCTCGCCCCGGTCAGAGCGGGCGAGAACGCGCTCGTCGTGCGCGTGGACAACCACCACGACAATACGACCCTGCCCAAGGATGCCGTGGATTGGTTCCCCTACGGGGGCATCACCCGATCGGTGCTCTGCGAGCAGGTCGAGAGCGCTTTCATCCAGCGCGTGCACGTCCGGGGTCAGCCCGGCGGACAGGTCGAGGTCCGCGCCGTCCTGTACAACGCGGCGGATGCGCCCACCACGCTGCCCCTCTCCCTGCAGATCGGCGATCTCCTCGTCGAGGAACCCGTCACTATCCCTGCAGGGACGCAGATCGAGGCGCGGCTCCAGGCGCAGATCGCGGACCCCCTTCCCTGGAGCCCCGAGTCGCCCGACTTGTACTGGGCCATGGTCCGCCTAGGCACAGACGCATACCTCGTCCGCTTTGGTCTGCGCGAGGTGCGCGTCGACGGCAAGGACATTCTGTTGAACGGGCATAGGCTGTGGATCCGCGGCGTCAACCGCCACGAAGACCACCCTGACTGGGGCTTTGCGCTCCCCGACAAGCTCATGCAACGCGACATCGACACCATCCGCGACCTGCGCTGCAACGCCGTTCGCGGATCGCACTATCCCAACCACCCCACCTTCCTGGACCTGTGTGACGAGGCGGGCCTGATCTTCTTTGCCGAGGTGCCGGGCTGGCAGTACAGCGCAGCCCAGATCGCCAACCCGCCGACCAAGGGCAAGCTGCAGGTCACGTTGCGTGAGATGATCGAGCAGCAGTTCAACCACCCATCGATCCTGTTCTGGAGCGTGCACAACGAGTGCCAGACACAGGTCGACACAGCGCCAGGCGTGGACCTGTCGACGGCGATGGCAGACCTGATCGGCCTCGCACGTGCGCTGGACGAGACCCGCCTGGTCACCTACGCATCCGACAAGTACTGGTACGACAAGCACCTCGCACTCGCCGACGTGCTGTGCCTCAACGAGTACATCGGCTGGTACGTCAACGATCTCGACGGTGCGGATTTCGCCGAGTACCTGCGCCGCATGGCCCAGCTCTACCCCGAGAAACCGATCCTGATCACCGAGTTCGGCGCCGGGGCGATCCCGGGCTACCACAGCATGGCGGCGTTCAAGTGGAGCGAGGAGTACCAGGTCGAGCACCTGCGTACGTCGATCGAGACCTTGCGCGGCAACGACCACGTCGCCGGATGCTTCATCTGGCAGTACTGCGACATCATCTGCCACCCCAAGCGCGCCATGGGCCGACCGCGCAGCCTGAACAACAAAGGACTGGTCAGCGAGTACCGCCAACCCAAGTCCGCCTACTTTTCGGTGCGCGAGGCGTACGCCCGCATCGCCGGGCAGTCAGGCACAGAGTAAGGCCCGCGGGACAGCCCACGCCTGGCGTCACAGCACGAAAAGGGGCCCGGCAAGCGCGCTCCCGGGCCCCTGGGCTTTCCAGGTTGGTTCGCAGTGCTGCCCTCAGGCGAACGAGTCTCGCAGCGAGCGGACGCGCAGCGCATCTTCTGCCTGCGCCAGGGTCCACCCCTCCGGCAGCGGGCAGGTCACGGCGACCGTGCGCCGGGCGGGTACGTCGTAGTAGTTGTCGCTCCACACGACGTCGCTGCCCTCGAACGAGAGCTCGACAAAGCGAGCCAGCGAACCCGCCGAGATCTCGCATACGAGTTGATCGTCCTGCAGCAGCAGGTCCACGCGAAGGTCCGGGTCGACCAACGCCAGGTGCTTGTTGGGCACGAAGGGGCTGAGCGCACGCGCTACCACCGTCTCGCCCTGCAGCAGCTCGGCGATGAACACCACGTCGCGCCGCGCATCCTCCTCGATCCGGTTCACAAAGTCCAGCGAGCAGATCAGCGCCGAGCTGAGCGGTCCGGCGCTCACCTCCTCCAAGCCATCGACCAGCACCTCTCCCCCGAGCGTCTCGAGTGCCCAGCGCGCCGTCCCCTCCCAGCCCTCCGTCAAGTCATTCGTCACGTGGACCGCCATCCACGTTCCTTCGTCCTCGATCGAGAGCAGCAGCGGGGCATAGAAACGGCGCGCGGCATAGTGGAGCGCCTTCCAGCGACCATAGTAGTCGATGCTCGACCACGACGCCACGGGCCAACAGTCGTTGGTCTGCCAGTACAGCGTTCCGCTAACGCGCTCCCGCTGTCGGCGCCAGTGCTCCACGCCGTATCGGATTCCCTCGGCTTGCAGGACCATGCTCAGGTAGACCAGTGAAGCAAAGTCCTTGGGCATGCGGAACGTGTCGGTCATCTGCGCGACCATGAGGCCATTTCCACTCCCGCTGCGCTGATGGTGCTCCATGATATAGGAGGTCATATTCCAGTCTTCGGGCTCTGCGTAAGTCGCGATCGTCGCCAAGGGCGGCAGGGACTGGAACCCAAACTCGCTCATGAAGCGCGGGTACTGGTCGCGATACGCCGTGAACGGCTTGCGCCCGTGCCACACGTCCCAGTAGTGCGCATCGCCCTGCGTCTGCCCATTCGGGTCCTCGAACGGCACCCCGGACGACGGAGAGCTGGGCCAGTAAGGACGGTCCGGGTCCTCGGCTGCGCACCATGCGGGCAGTAGCTCGTGGAAGAACCGGTCGTAGGCAGCCTTGAGTTCTGCGTTTGCCGGTACGTCCCACCCCCAGTGCACCCACCCCCACTCCATCTCATTGTTGCCACACCACAGAGCTAGGCTGGGCCTGTGGCGTAGGCGGCGCACGTTCTGCACGACCTCGTCCCGCACGCCTGCCACAAAGGCCGCATCGTCCATCGGATATATGCTACACGAAAAGACAAAGTCCTGCCAAACCAGGATCCCGTACCGGTCGCACAGGTCGTAGAAGCGCTCCTCCTCGTAGAAACCCCCACCCCACACTCTCAGCATGTTCTGGTGCGTCTCTGCCACGCTGCGGATCAGGTGCTCTAGGTGGGCATCGTCGATCCGCGTCGGAAAGCTGTCCGCCGGGATCCAGTTGGACCCCTTGGCAAACAAAGGCACGCCGTTCACGACAAACGTAAAGGACTCGCCCCACTCGTCGGGCGTGCGGCGAAGCTCGAGCGTACGCAGTCCAACTGCGCGCTCTTGCCGGTCGCACAGCACACCATCCGCCAGCAGGTCGATCTGCACCCCATACAGCGCTTGCTCCCCGAGCCCGTTGGGCCACCACAGCCGCGGTTCAGGCACCACGAACCGGATCGTCCCCGTCCCCTCCTCGAGGGGGATGCTGCCGCGGTGCACGCTGCCGTCGGGCGCCGTGACACGCATCACCGCGCGCAGTGCCGCACCCGACCAGCTGTCGGCGACCACGCGCGCCTCGATGGCGACCACGTCCGCGTGCTGCTGTCGCACGTGCACCTCTTCCAAGCGTGCCCGGCTGTGGCCCACCAGTCGCACCGTTTTCCAGATCCCGATCGCGGGCAGTTGTGGACCCCAGTCCCATCCAAACTGGCACGGCGCCTTCCGAAGGTAGGGACCGCCGGGGATAGCCTGGCTGACCCCGCGCAGCGGGCGCTCATCCTGCGGCCGGGCAGCGTACATCACCGGGGAAGCAAAGGCGATTTGCAGCTCGTTGTCGCTCTCGATGAGGAGCGCCTTCGCATCCCACTCGTAGTGCCGGAACATGTTGTCCGCCTTGCCCAGCAACTGCCCGTTCAGGGTGACCTCTGCCAGCGTGTCCAGTCCCTCGCACGCGAGCATCACTCGATCCTCCGCCAGAAGCGCGGGATCGACGTCAAAGCGCGTGCGATAGACCCAGTCGCTCTCTGCAACCCACTGCACGCGCTTCTCCTCGTCGCCCACAAAGGGATCGCGGATCCTGCCCGCCGCCATCAAGTCCGTGTGGACGCCGCCCGGCACACGCGCCGGGATCCAGTCCGACTCGTTCGCCCTGCGAAGCTGCCACTTGCCGCTCAACGATTGCTCGTTCACCGCCGCCACCACTCCTCTCTACAGCTGGTACAGCTCGCCGTACTTGAGTCGTAAATAGGCCACGTAGGGCGCGATGCGCAGTGGCTCGCCCGTGGCACGCTCGACCAACTCGGAAGCCGTGTACTTGCAGCCATGCCGGTACACGTTGTCCCGCAGCCACGTGTGCAGGACGCCAAACGATCCCGCAGCAACCTCGGACGGGATCTCGGGGTGTGCACGGACGGCTGCCTCGTAGAACTGCGCGCTCAGGATATTGCCCAATGTGTAGCCCTGGAACTCGCCTCCCACCGGACCGGCGTACCAGTGCACGTCCTGCATCACGCCATCGCCGTCGTGCGGAGGCACTATGCCCAGATCGGCCCGGTAGCGCTCGTTCCACGCCTCGGGCAAGTCCTTCACCGCCAACTTGCCCTTCAGGAGAGCAAGCTCGAGGTCAAAGCGGATCATGACGTGCAGGTTGTAGGTCACCTCGTCCGCATCGGTGCGGATCAGGCTGCGATCCACCTTGTTGATCGCGCGGTAAAAGGTTTCCAGAGAGACGTCCCCGAGCTGAGCCGGAAAGAGCTCGCGGAGGCGCGGAAAGTAGTGGGACCAGAAGCCATGACTGCGCCCCACGAGGTTCTCCCACAACCGCGACTGGCTCTCGTGGACGCCCGAGGACGTCCCTTCTGCGAGTGGCGTACCCTCGTAGGCTCGATCGATCCCTTGCTCATAGATCGCGTGTCCGGCCTCGTGCAGAAAGCTGAACAGGGCTTCTGCCAGGTCGTCCTCCTTGTAGCGCACGGTGATCCGGACGTCGCCCGTAGAGAACGAGATCGTAAAGGGGTGAGCTGTCAAGTCGGTGCGACCCCGCTCATAGTCGTAGCCAAAGTCGCGGATCGCCTGCTCGGCGAACGCTGCCTGCCCTGCCTGTGGGTAACCCCGGTGCAGGCACGCATCGTCGGCGCGCGGCTGCGCCGTGATCGCGCGCACGATCGGCACCAGCTCTTCGCGCAGCTCGCCGAACACAGCCTGCACCGTCGACGCCTTCATGCCATAGTCAGCCAAGTCGATCAGCGGGTCGGCGATGTGCTCGTAGCCGGGGAAATAGCCCGCCAACTCGCGGCTCAGGTCAACCGTCTTTTCCAGGTAGGGACGTACGGCGGCAAAGTCGCTGACCGGGCGGGCCTTTGCCCACGCTTCGTATGACGCGCTCGTGTGCTCCGAGAGGCGCGCCACGAATTCAGAGGGCAGCCGTACGGCACGCTCGTAGCCGCGCCGCGTGATCCGGATCAGGCTCGCTTCGTCCGAGTCGTACGGCAACTGCTCCTCGAGTGGACGCAGGTCGTCGAGAAGGCGCCCGATCGCCGCATCAGTCAGCTTTTCATGGGCCAACCGCTGCAGGGTCGCTACCTGCCGGGCCCGCGCCGCCGCGCCACCGGGCGGCATGTACGTCAGTTGGTCCCACGTCAGCAGCGCAGCTGCCGATTCGAGATCGTTGATCTCGACAAGACGTTCTTGGAGCGCACCTAGTTTCTCGTGATTGGTCGCGATCGCCATCCTTACCCTCCGTAAGTCAGATCCAGGACGTGCGCGCTCGCCTCTCCGTCATGGCGCGAGCACACCACAGTAGGCTCGTAGTGGAGACGCTGGCGGCGCCGCCTCCATGCAAGACAGGGACGTTGCCGGGTCCGCCACACTGTACAGCCACTCCTCCTCGATCCGGGCGATTGGGAGGGCGGTCAGCTCTTCCAGCGACTGTCCGTCGCGCAGCGCCATCAGCGCTCCCTCGCCATAGGCGTCCGAGAGCCAACGCATCAGGGATGCCCCCTGCAGCCACGCGCGGACGACGTCTGCCCCCTGGGCTTTACTGCGCGGGATGCCCACCGCCAAGCACTTGGAGAGCGGGAGCAAGGTCCCTGCCCGCCGCATCACGGCTACCCACGTATCGGTGGACTGGCCCAGCAGATCCGCCGTCCGCCCAGCCTCCTCGGCCACATACACGGCATAGGCGCCCTCCAGGAACACGCTCAGCCCAGGCATAGACAGGCTGCCCTCTCCGAGCGCCGCCAACAGCACCGGCGCCGTCGCCAGGTCGACCGAGCCCTCGTCGTGGTAGACGATCAGCTGCAGGCCATCGGTGAGCGCCGGTCCGCTCCCGTCGACGATCAGCACCGGCACGCGGTACGACATCTCCCGCCCCAGGTAGGACACGATCGCCCGCCGGTCGTCCTCCAGGCGAGCGACCACCTCCTCTACCAGCGCTGGGTCGGCGCTCGAGCAGTTCCGGACCTCCAGGTGCGCGCTGGGCACGTCCTGCGCGCCGGCTTGCTTGGTCGCTCCCCAGACGTGGGGCAGCGTGGGCGCGTACGGGGGCTCTAGTGTGCGCGCAAGCCCAGCCCAGAAGACGAGCACCACCAGCCCCGCCAGGAGCGCGCGCCCGTATGGTCCCAGCCGTCCACTCAGTCCGCGAGCCACCGCTCAGCGCTCGCCTGGGCTTTCCGCCGGGCTCGCCTTGCTTGCCTCGCGCGGCTCCCGCACAGACCAGTGCAGCATCGCCAGGCCCGCCACGCCAACCGCGAACGCAGTGCCAAAGAGCGCCTCGTAGCCCGCCCAGCCCGCAAGCCACCCACCGATCACGGGCGCCACGCCAAAGGCGACGCCGCGTATGGTGTTGTTCAGCCCGATATACGTGGGCCGCAGCGGCGCTGGACAGAACTCGAGCGCGATCATGAGCCCCGACAGCAGGCTTGCAGCGGTCTTGGCGCCGATCAGGGCAAAGACGGGGTAGAACCATCCCGCATCCGGCGCCAGGAGGGCCACCCCAACCGCCAGGATCCCCGCCACCTCTCCCAGCTCCAGAACCCGCTTGTGCCCTTGCCGATCGGCAATCGCGCCGAAGAGCAGGTTTGCCAGGGCCTGCCCGGACAGGAGCACTGCCGTATACGTGCCCGCCTGGCTGTCAGGCAGATCCCAGCGTTGCATGGCGTACACTGTGAGAAAACCGCCCGCCATACTGCTCAGCGAGAGCACCACCTGGCTGAGCAGGTAGCGCCCAAAGTTGCGATCGCCGCGCAAGACCACGGGCAGCTGGCGCAGGTACTCCCGCTGCGAGAGAGACACAGCCTCAGGGGTTCGCGCGGGTTCGCGCGTCCAGGCGAGAAAGGCCCACGAGATGAGGATCATGGCTGCCGCCGCGGCAAAGGACCACAGGTAGCCGCCCGGAAACCCGTACCGAGCTAGGACCCAGGCTGCCCCAGTCGCACCCGCAACGCCGGTAGCAGTCCCCGCAAAGTTGGTCAGCCCGAAAAACCTGCCCCGGCGATCCGCAGGGATCACCTTCGCGATCATGTCCTGCCAAGCGACCGCGATGAACCCCGCCCCAACGACGTGCCACGTAAAGCACACGAAAAAGGCAGCCAAGGCCCAGGTCGGGTAGCGCCATGCCAGCAGCACCGACAGCGCAAGCAAGACCAGCGGCAGTCGTTCGCTGTAGAAGCCGATCCGGACGGGCCAGTCCTTTTTGCGCGATAGGCGCTGCACGCGGTTCGCGGTAAAGAGCTGCGGCACCAGCCACCCGGTGGATGCGATCGTCGATAGCAAGCCGATCAGAAAGCGGCTGTCCGTGAGACGGCTCACGTACGCCGGAAGCACGGTCGTCGTTGCGATAAAGCTCGCCCCACCCCAGAAAAAGAGGCCATCGAGTACATTCACGACAAAGTTGTGCCGGTAGTGGCGTTCTACCGCGGGGTCGACAGGAATGGACAGGTCAGCCAACAGACGTACCCTCCACGCAGGGATCAGTGTGCCGGTATCATAGCACGCTCCCCCCAGGTGTCAAGCTGTAGCGCCGCGGGAGGAGACATGCCAGCATCAGCCCGCGTTGGCGACGTACAGGCGCACCTCAAGACCGACGTAGCGACGCCTGAACTCCAGTCGGAGCGTCTCGCCCAGCGCGCGAGGGACCAGCCCCTCCGGGTCCGTCGCCCAGTGGTGGCTGTACACGAGCCACACGCGGCGCCGCGACGCGACCAGTGCGCGGAGATAGGGCAAGTCAGCCTCCGTCATCTTGGGCTCGACCACACCCCGCGCGAACAGGTCCACGGGGATCCCGCGCTCCTCGACGTGCGGACCGCTACCGCGGTCATAGTAATAGTCGAACGGGATCTGGGCCCACGTGGCGTGGAACAGGACCAGGTCGCCCTCCTCTACGCGTGCCGCGACGTGCGACGCCGCCAGATCCCAACGCTCCTTTTCGTACCCCACATAGTATGCGCGCAGCGCGACCAGGTTCAGCGTCACGAGCATGGTCAGTGCGGCGATCACGTACGCGCGATAGCGAAGGCCCAAGATCCCGAGCACCACAAGCATGTAGAGCGGCGCCGTGGTCCAGATCAGCGTCCGGGCGTAAAAGATGGGCCGTACTGCACTGATCAGCAGCGCAGACCCGATCGGCAGGCAGGCGGAGGCGCACAGGTATCCCCTCACAGCGTGGCGGGCGCGCAGGCTCCAGACGCCCGCGATCAAAAGCGCCCCGTAGCCAGCCCAGATCGCCCACTGCCGCCCGAGCTCGAGGGGCAAGAAAGCGCACAAGTACTCCGCCAGGGCCGAGCCAACCAGCCGCCAACTCGGCGCCGGGAGCCAGAAAGAGCGGTAGACGGCTGCCGACTGGGACACAAAGGCAGGCGCCCAGGGGGCCCACAGCGCCAGCACCGCCCCTTGTGCGCCGAGCCAGCTCCCCAGGTGCGGGACACCCAGGCCCTGCGAGGCGCAGCCTCGCCTGCGCGCCAACCATAGCCCGGCGACGATGGCGTTGCTGGTCAGGAGGTGAAGGATCGCCACATTGTGCGTCCACAGTGCGGCAGAGGTAGACAGGACATAGCCGACCCAGGCTAGGTCTGTCCCTACCCGCCCAGGCTGGACGCCTGTGCGCCCTCTCTGCGCCGCGTATGCGTCTCGCAGTTGAGCGCCAGCGGCGCGCTGCGCACACCGGTCAGTGAGCAGACACGCCAGCGCCCAGCTAGAGAGCGTTACACACAGGCCCAGCAAGGCGTACATGCGCGCTTCCTGGGCAAAGCAGACGTGGTAGGGGGAAAGCGCGAGGACCAGCGCTGTCACGATCGCGACGCCGCGCGCCAGGAGGCGCCGCGCCAGGGCATAGGCGGCGGGGATAGTCAGTGTGCTCGCCAGGACCGACAGCAGGCGGACCGTCGCCTCCCGGTCGTCGATCCGCACCCACAGGCGCAGTAGCGCATAGTAGAGCGGCGGATGCTGGTCGATCCGGACGAGCCAAGCCACGCCCTCGCGCAGCGGCTGGCGAGCGACCCACACGCTGAACGCCTCGTCGATCCACAGGCCCTTGTCGCCCAACGCCCACACGCGCAGCGCCGCACCCAAGAGCGTAATCGCGACCAGCAGGAGGGGCATCCACCATCCCCGCTCTTGCGGTCGACTCGTCTCGCCATGCCACACAGCGTCCTCCTCCCTGCTGCGCCAGTGTACCCCAGATCCGCTTGGTCTGCAATCCCGGCGTGCGCGTTCAGCCGCGGCTGGCTTCTCACCACCGTGCAGCGCCAGAGCGAGACGTGGCACGGGCGCTATCCCTTCACCTCGAACGCCGAGGGGCGACATTTGGGATCCCGCCCCTCTTGTGGTAGAATAACGAGCTTGATGAACGAGAGAGGAGCGGAAACGTGTGGTCGATCGTAGGACATGAGTGGGCAGTAGACCTCCTTGCGCACAGCATCGCGTCGCGCAGGCTGAGCCATGCCTACCTGTTTGTCGGTCCCGATCACGTCGGCAAGCGCACACTCGCGCGCGCATTCGCGCAGGCGATCCTGTGTACAGAGAGCGATGCGCCCTGCGGCGTGTGTCGCGCATGTCGTCTCGTAGAGATGGGACGGCATCCGGACGTGCACGTCGTAGAGCCGGAAGAGGACCGGATCAAGATCGAGGCGATCCGGTCCCTGCTGCACGCGGTCGCGCTCTCGCCGATCGAGGGTGCGTATCGCATCTGCCTGATCAGTCACTTCGATCGGGCAACCGCCTCGGCGGCGAATGCCCTGCTCAAGACGCTGGAGGAGCCGCCCGAGACGGTGATCTTGCTCCTCACAGCCAGCAGCGTCGAGTCGCTACTGCCGACCATTGTCTCGCGCTGCCAAGTCGTTCCCTTGCGCGCCCTGTCGCCAGCGCGCGTCAGCACAGCGCTGCGCGCCAAAGGGCTCGATGAGGCTCGCGCGCAGCTCCTCGCCCACGTTTCGCGGGGACGGATCGGGTGGGCGCTCGCTGCGGCGGCAGATGGACAGGCGCTCGAGGTTCGGGCGTCCATTCTGGATCAGATCGCTGCCCTGTCTCGGGCAACATATGTAGAACGCTTTGCGTGGGCTGAGCAGCTCAGCCGGCAACCAGAGCAGGTACCGACTGTGTTGGAAACGATGGTCAGCTGGTGGCGCGACGTGCTCCTGCTGGCATCGGGATCCAGCGCGCCGATCGCCAACATCGACCGCCGAACAGAACTCGACGCATGGGCAAGTCGATACGGCGTTGCTACAGCGCGGCAGGCGTTGCACGCCCTGCGCGAGACCGCCTGGGGACTCGACCGGAACGCCAACCTGAGGTTGGCGCTCGAGGTGTTGGCCCTAGAGCTGCCCAACAGCACCTAGACGAGAGAGTATGTCGATATGCCTACTGTAGTTGGTGTCAAGTTTCGGACGTCAGCCAAGGTCTACTACTTTTCGCCGGGGGACGCCACACACCTCGAGCCAGGCGACTGGGTGATCGTCGAGACCGCGCGCGGGCAGGAGGCTGGGACCGTCGCCTTTGTCCCCCGCGAGGTGACAGAGGATGAGATCCCGGGCACGCTAAAGAGCATTCTCCGTCCGGCGACAGCCCTCGACCTGACGCAGATGGAACGCTACCAGCAGCGGGAAAAGCAGGCCCTACACACCTGCCGGGCAGAGGTCGCCGCATCGGGGCTGCCGATGAAGGTGATCCGCGCCGAGTACAACTTTAGCGGTACGCACCTGACCTTTTACTTCACCGCCGAGAAGCGGGTCGACTTTCGTTCCCTGGTCAAGGATCTGGCGAGGCACTTTCGCACGCGGATCGAGCTCCGCCAGATCGGCGTGCGCGACGAGGTCAAGCTGATCGGCGGCTACGGGCTGTGCGGTCGGCCCCACTGCTGCGCGACTTGGCTGCCCGACTTTCGCCCGATCTCGATCCGCATGGCAAAGCAGCAGGACCTGCCCCTCAGCCCGATGGAGATCTCGGGTGTGTGCGGGCGGCTGCTGTGTTGCTTGGCCTACGAGAACGACTACTATGCCGAGGTCAAGAAACGGCTGCCGCGCGTGGGGCGGACGATCGATACCCCGCACGGCGAAGGCAAGGTGATAGGGGTGAACGTGGTGCGCGAAGACATCACGGTGCTTCTCGGGGGCGATACGACAGTCACCATTCCCGCCAGTGAGCTCGAATCGCTGCCGCAGCAGGCGGACCGCCCCCCGCAGCGCGAAGCAGGACGCCGGCAGAGACACTAGCTGGACGCCGCGCCCCGGACCTCAGCGACGCGGATCCCCCTGCCCGACGCGCTCTGCCGCCTCGCGCAGGGCCTCTACCGCGGAGAGCGGCACGTGACGCGCGCCCGGCGCCGACGCCGTCGTGATCCCATCTCCGTGATAGTCGGTCCCACCCGTCGCGACGAGCCCGTGCTTGCGCGCCAACCCTGCCAGGAACCGCACCTCGGGCTCGAGATAGTCGTTGTAGTAGACTTCGAGCCCTTTGAGACCCGCCCGGACCAAGCCCGGGATGTACTCGATCACACGTCCGGGGTGCGCCAGCACCGGGACGCCCCGCGCCTCCAAGATCAGCTGCACCGCTTCTTCCGGATCGAGCTTGTCCCGCGGCACGTATGCGATCCCGGTCCTGCCGAGATAGCGCCGGAAGGCGTGATCGACGGACTCGACGTACTCGGCTTCGACCATCGCCTGGGCGATGTGAGGCCGACCGATCGAGCCCCCATCCGCCAACTCTGAGACACGATCCCACGAGATCGGAAGCCCGTTGCGCGACAGCACGTCCAAGACCCGATGCGCCCGCCCAAGGCGCGACTGGCGCAGCGCGCTCAGCCGTTCCTGCAACGCCTGGCACCTCGTATCGATATAGTAGCCCAGGATGTGCAGTTCGAACGCGCCATCTGTGTGGGCGCTCATCTCTACGCCGGGGATCACGGTCAGCTCTGTGCCCCGCGCCGCCTCGATCGCCTCATCGATCCCGCCCGTCGTATCGTGGTCGGTGAGCGAGATAAACCGTAGGCCGAGCTCGAGCGACATCTGCACGAGTTCAGCGGGCGTATGCACGCCATCCGACGCCGTGCTGTGCAGATGCAAGTCAACTCGGTTGGTCATGTCCTCTTCCCGGCGAGACAGATGGCTCGGAACCGCCTGCTGCGCCCCAGCGTACCAGGAGCTGTGCCCGGCTGGACACAAGATCGGCCCACCTAGCGCACATCCCCGTTCTCCGACATAAAGAACGCCTCGTCGTACTCCCCGCGCGCATTCCAAAAGCACCAGCCCATCTTGGAGGCTGCCTCTGCGGCGCGACGTTGTGCGGCGAGCTGTTCACGCTCGTACCAGTAATGCTGCAGCCAGGGCCGCACCGGCGTGTCGGTCCGCTCCGCTGCGAGCGCCATGCTCAGCTCGATCACGCGGTACGGTTCATCCGCTGGCGAGGCTAGCCCGAGGTTGCCCGACTCGAAGGTGGAGGGATAGATCATCGGGCAGACATAGTCCGCGTGCGGCGCCAGGTCCTTCAGCCGCTGACCGATCCGCATGTCGTGGTCCGGCTGGATGACCAGCGCGTACCCGAACAGGTCGGCGGACAGGAACGCGTGCGTGCGGTCGACCACTGCCTTGGCAGCCTGCATGAAACCCCTGATCGCCGCCGTGCGCGACTCGATCGTGCTCTCTTGCTTGTAGACCAGCGCGCGGACGACCTCCAGGCTGGTGCTGTCCGAAGGAAAGCGCAAATAGTCGTACTGGACTTCGTCGAACCCCATCCGGATCGCCTCTTCCGTCACCGCGATCTCGTACTCCCACACTTCTTCGCGCATCGGATCCGCCCACGCCATCCCCTCGCGGTCGTAAAAGATCTCGCCATTCGGATGTCGCACCGCCAGCTCAGGGCGCGCCTCCACCAGCGGCGTGTCCTTAAAGACGACCATGCGCGCGACGGTATAGATGTCCTTCTCTTTGCAGATCCTCAGGAACTCTTCCACCGACATGCGCGGGGTCGTCATCGCGCCTACCTCGACCAGCAACGGATGGTCGGACTCGAAAGCGAGGTAGCCAAAGTCGCCCTTGATGTCGACCACGATCCCGTTCAGGACCGGGCTGCGGTCGACCAGGTCGATCAGACCCAGCAAGCGCGGCGTGTCCCACACGAGGATGTTGTAGCTGACATAGATCCCGTGCATCGCGAACCGTTCCAGGTGAACGTCCACGCAGGGCCCAAGATCGACACCTTCGCAGACGGAGAGCGCGTCGACCTGGTCGACCCTCGTCTCAGGGCCGATCGGGATCTCGACTCGCCTGTAGCCCGGGGCTTTCACGAACAGGCTCCCCGCCTCGAGAAGCCCGGTCGCGTGATAGACCCCGTCCTCGTCTAGAGGCGCGATCTGATCGCCAACCAGGACCACGGTGCGGGTGATCACCTCGCCCGTTTCGGCGTCGCGGATCCGCCCATACAGGGCATCGGGCGCCAACACGGCTGTGAGCGGCCCATCGCCCTCGAACACGACTTCCGCCGGCGCATAGCCCGCCCGCTCGACGCGAAAAACGCCCCCAGGCTCCGCCCCGCTGAACAGGACGTGCCCGTCGAGGTCGGTTTCGGCGCACGAGGCGTCCATGCAGACCACAGCCTCGGGAACCGGCGCGCCGGTCAGCGAATTGGAGACCTCGAGCGCGACCTCGATCGGATCCAGAACCAGGTAGATCGCCGACATGCCATCGGTCTGCACCTCCCTTGCCGCATAGCCGGGATGGCTTGCCCGCACCGTATCGCCGGCGAGCACGCGTCGCAGCACAAACCGCCCGTCGTCGTCGACGGCGACCTCCTCGCCCTGGTGGGTCAGCAACACCGCCGGGAGAGGGACAATGCCTCGTCCCACGACGTGACCGCGGACCCTGTTCGGGATCATGTCGACGCCAAGCGACAACATCCGGTCGGCAGACACGCCCGTCTCGACGATCCCCTCCCACGGCTCGTACCCCGGAGCCCGCACGGACACGCGGTAGCTTGTTCCATCCGGCACTGTCGTGACCACGCTCCCATCATCCCCGGCGGTGCCCGCCTGGTCCCCCACCTCGACTGCCGCTCCGTCGATCGGGGACCCGCTCTCCGCATCGCGCACGACGATCCGGACCTCGTGAGCTTGTGGTCGGGTAGCGGTCGGCTGCACCGTTGGGGTTGGCGTCTCGGGCACTGGCTCGGGCTTGACGGCCTTGGGGACCCATAGCAGGGCAGAGAAGAGAAAGACGCCAAGCATGCTGGCACCGGCGATCACGATCCGACGATTCATAGAGTCGTACACTCCCCGTGTTGGTGTGGCGCAACGCCCCTGGCAAGACGACACATGCCGTCTCGAGCGTACGCGCGATAGGGCCATGCGGGTAGCGGCGGCGCCCCATCCCGTCCCTTCGACACGCTGAATCAACGATTATACACAGAAAGGCGCGGCTTGACAAGGCAGCGCTTCGGCTGTATAAAGCTGGTGTCCGGAGAACACTAAGGCGGGAGCCAGCATGGACGAGCCGGCGCGCGACGACGCCAAACGCTACGAGCGCCCTTCGGTGACTGTCGATACGGTGCTCTTGAGCCTACGAAGGGGCGAACTGCAGGTGCTGCTGGTACGACGCAAGCACCCGCCCTTCGAGGGCATGTGGGCCATTCCTGGCGGGTTCGTCGGGAACGACGAGTCGCTAGACGCAGCCGCACGCCGCGAACTGGCGGAAGAGACCGGGATCGACGACCCCAAGCTGCGCCTGCAGCAGCTGCACGCCTACGGGGCGCCGGACCGAGACCCTCGCACCCGGGTCATCACCGTGGCCTATCTGGCAGCCGTCTGCGCCGAGGAGCTGCCGGTCCGGGCAGGGAGCGACGCCGCAGAAGCCGCGTGGCATCCCGCGCACCAACCGCCTCCCCTCGCCTTCGACCACGCGGCGATCCTGTCCCGCGCGGTGCAGCAGATCTGCCGCGAGGTCCAGTACTCGGCTGCGATCTTTGACCTCTTGCCGCGCGCGTTCACGCTGACCGAGCTCCAGCTCGCCTTCGAGCAAGTCCTGGGGGAAACGCTGGACAAGCGGAATTTCCGGCGCAAGATCCTGTCCTCGGGCGTCGTGGAGGCTACGCCTAACCTGAGCGGCGGCGATCATCGTCCTGCCAGGCTCTATCGGTGCCGTCGTGCGTCCGCGTCAACGCTGCGGGCCAGACGCCTTCTCCCCTAGAGGGCGACGGCGCAGAGCGGGGTATTGAGATGCGAACGATGCTCGAGTGCATGTCGGACCACGACACGGTGATGTTGCGCGCCATCGCGGAACGGCGCGGGGTCGAACCCGGCACGAGCCATCAGCCTGACCTGGCGGCTCAGATCGCCGAGGCCCTGCTTGACCCGGCATCGGTTGCCGAAGCGCTGGATTGGCTCTCCGAGCGCGAGCGGGAGGCCATCGACGCGCTCTTGGTGCACGGGGGGCGCATGCGCCTGCATCGCTTCGAGCAGCTGGCAGGGCCGATCCGGCGGTTCGGCCCCGGCAGCTTGGCGCGCGAAGCGCCCTGGCGCTCACCCGTCAGCGCTGCTGAGGGACTGTGGTACCGTGGCTTGATCTCGCGCAGCTTTGCCGAGGAGGGCGGCATTGCCGTCGAGTTCGCCTTTATCCCGAGCGACCTGCGTCCCTTGCTCCCACCGCCTAGCACGAGCGCGTCGTCTTTTGACGTACCGCGTGCGGAGGACCCGTTCCGTGCTGCGCCGGGAGATCCATCGGCGATCGACGATGTGTGCACGCTGCTGGCGCTGGCGTATGCCGGCGCGTTGGCCCAGCACGAAGGGCAGATGGCAGACGCCGCGGTGCAGCAGGCCCAGGCGCAACTCCTCGATCCCGATCGCGAGCGTCTGGCCTTCTTGTACCACACCATGCAGAGCGCGGGTCTGGTACAGGCCCGCGGACGCGCGGTCCACTTTGTGCGTGACCGTGCCCGGGACTGGCTCTCGCAGTCGCGACCGCAGCAGCTGCGCGTACTGCAGGAGGCGTGGCGCGGGGACAACAGCTGGAACGACCTGTGGCACGTACCCAGCATCCACTGCGAAGAGACCGGGTGGCATAACGACCCGGTCGCCGGGCGCGCATCTGCAGTCGAACTGCTCGGGCGCTGTCCTGGCGACGCGTGGCTGTCGATCGAGGGCTTTGTCGACGCAGTGCGCGCCCAAGCGGCTGACTTTATGCGGCCCGACGGCGACTTTGACAGCTGGTACATCCGGGACGCACGGAGCGGCGCCTACCTGATGGGGTTCGAGTACTGGGCCCAGGTCGAGGGAGCGCTGCTCACGTATCTGCTGACGGGCCCTCTGCACTGGCTGGGCCTGATCTCACTCGGCTACCGCGAGGGCTGGGAAAAGCCCACAGCCATGCGGATCACGCCCTGGGGAGCAGCCTTCCTCGGACGGAGCCATGCAGCGCTGGACGAACTGCCGCTTCAGGCGGCGCGCGTCTCCCCGGACGGCGTGGTCACTATCCCGCGCACGGCGCCGCTCAGCGACCGCATCCAGCTGGCGCGGATCGCCGAATGGCGCGCCTCGGGGCAGGACTATGTGTACGCGCTCACGCCCACTTCCGTCGGCCTCGCCTTGGGCGACGGGATCGAGGTCGCCCGCATCGAGCGGTTCCTGATGCGCATCAGCGACGAGAGCGTCCCTGCGGCTGCTCTGGCGCGGATGCGCAGCTGGGCAAGCCGCTTTGGCCAAGTCCGGCTGCGCAGGGCGACGATCCTCGAGACCCAGAATCCACAGGTGATGCAGGAACTGCGCGCGGACGGGCGCATCCGGCCCTTTCTGCGCCACGCACTATCGCCGACGATCGCCGTCGTGCGCGAGGCAGATTGGAGGACCCTGATCCAGGAGCTTCACCGGCTGGGATACCTACCGCAGATCATCGAGCATGGATGAGGAGAGCAAACGCATGGCCAAGACGCCATTCCCCGACCGGGTACGTGCGCTGAGAGAAGAGTACGCGCGGCAGTACGGCAGTGCACCAGAGATCGTGGTCCGCGCGCCCGGTCGCGTGAACCTGATCGGCGAACATACCGACTATAACGACGGGTACGTCTTTCCGATCGCCATCGACCGCAGCGTGCTCGTCGCTGCCTCTGCGCGCAGCGATCGCACCGTGCGCCTCTATGCCGCGGACTTTGGCGAGGGGGACCGCTTCTCGCTGGACGACATCGAGCACGCGCCGGTGCACCGCTGGAGCAACTATCAGCGCGGCGTAGCGGCGGTCCTCCAGGAGCGCGGGCTGCCTCTCCCTGGCTTGGACGTTGCGGTCGCGAGCGATGTGCCGATCGGCGCAGGCCTCTCCTCGTCGGCGGCGCTGGAGGTGGCCATGGCGGTGACGTGGCAGGCCCTGGCTGGCTTTGCGCTCGAACGCACCGAGTTGGCCCTGTTGTGCCAGCGCGCAGAGAACACGTTTGTGGGCGTGAACTGCGGGATCATGGACCAGTTCATCTCGGCGCTGGGCCGCAAGAACGCCGCCCTGTTGATCGACTGCCGTACGCTCGACTATCGCCCGGCTTTCCTGCCGCAGGACGTCTCCGTCGTGATCATGGACACCACGGTGCAGCGTGGTCTCGCCGACTCGGCCTACAACACGCGGCGCGCCGAATGCGAAGAGGGGGTGCGGCTGCTTGCCGCCCATCTGCCGGGGATCACGGCTCTGCGAGACGTGCCGCTGGACGCCTTTGCGCATCACGCGCACGCGCTTCCCGAGAACGTGCGCCAGCGCTGCCGACACGTGATCACCGAGAACGCACGCGTCTTGGAGGCGATCGAGGCCCTCGACAGGGGCGATGCGCCACGCTTCGGTGGGCTGATGAATGCCTCTCACGTCAGCCTGCGCGACGACTACCAGGTGAGCTGCGCCGAGCTGGACACGATGGTGGAAGCAGCGTGGGACGCCCCAGGCGTGTTCGGGGCGCGCATGACGGGCGGAGGCTTTGGCGGTTGTGCCGTGGCGCTGGTCGAATCCGATCGGGCGGACGCATTCAGCCAGCAGGTCGGCGCCGCCTATGCGGCAGCGACCGGGCTGTCGCCCAACCTCTACATCTGCACCGCCGAGGCAGGCGCAGACATCGTATCCTAGCCATGAGCCGCCAACCAGTCCCGACCCAGAGCGAGATGCGGTTCTTCCGCACGCGGATCCTGCACGCCTGAACGCCTACTCGCAACCGCAGATCAGCCCCCCGGTCCCGGATCGCCGCCCAGGGCGGGTTCTGCCCGCGCGCCCTCGGCATCCTCCAGGATCAGCACCCAGTCATTGCCCCTGCCCGAGGTGGGCGGTGCGTAGGTCTGGACGCCCACGCTGGTCCCGGTGTGCACCCAGTGGCTGCTGCCGTAGCGCGGGTCGAACCACGTCTCGCGGACCCGCCGCGCCTCAAGCACGCGGCGGTCGAGCGCAAAGGGCTCTCCGCGGGGCGAGTAGGCGAACAGGAAGGACCCATCGGTGGCGCACGCCGCCCGGACCCTGGCGCCCGGCGCCTGTGGCCCGGCGACGATCGCCGAGGGGGCAGGGACTAGCTTGTGCCAAGCGTACGACTCGAACAGCCGGCGCAGCAGTCCCATCTGCGCCGCCCCAGGATGGTCCAGGGCCTCCCACCAGGGGATGTCCGCCCACAGCACAGGCTTGCGCCCCGGAGCCCACATCTGCCACACGCTGTTGTTCCCATACGTGTGTCCGCACGCACCGGCAAGCAGCGCCCAGTACGCAGCCTGGCGCACGTCATAGGCGTCAAAGCGATCCAGTCGGCTCACGTCACGGTGATAGAACCCGACCGGCAGCGTCTCGTAGCGCGGCTCACCGTCGAGCGTTGGTTTGGGCGGCTCGAGCCCATAGTCGTGCTCGACAAACAGGCCATTGTCGTGGTCGTGCGCTCCGTGCGAGGACTGGATCATGTTCACGTCCAGCCAGGGCGCGGCGTGAAAGACGTCCGACGAGCGACCCGGTCCCCGTGGATGGTAGGTCATCAGGTGCCGCCCCCCATCCCCCTCGTCAAGCCCCTCCGCCATCGCCTCGATGATCGCGCGCTCCGCGTCGCTCTCGACATCCTGATCGCCGCCCAGAACCCAGATCACGGGCTTCTCGCGGTAGCGGCAGCCGACGATCCGACCAAAGGCGCGCGCGTTCTCCCGGTCAAACAGGTACGGACCGGCGGCGCCCACGCGCTTCCAGTGGCTGCCCCAGGTAGGCAGCATCGCCACGGTCAGCCCCAATGCCTGCGCACAGTCCACGACATAGTCGACGTGACGCATGTAGCCTTCGTTGGGTCGCGCCGAGTCGCGGTCCACCAGGGGCAGGTCGCCGTAGGCATTGGGTACGTCCAGCCCACCGAGTTCGGCCAATACCACGCACTGAATGACGGTAAAGCCCTTCTGGGCGCGGTTCTCGAGGTAGCGGTCTGCCTCCTCGCGATCCAGGCGATGAAAGAGCTGCCACGCCGTGTCGCCAAGGTAGAAGAAGGGAGTGCCGTCCGCGCGCTCGATGCGCCTGCCATCCCTGGACACGCACAGAACCGGGGCGGGCGTGGTTACGCCATTGCCGTTCACGATTGTGGCTCTCCTGTGGCCTGCCGCCCCCCTCGGCAGCGCCCTCCCATCCCGATCAACCAAAAAAGTCCTCGTCGCCCGCAGGCAAGTACCGCCGTGCCGCCTCCTCGACGAACTGGACCCCCAGACCGGCGTGTCCCAAACCTGGATGTGGCTGTCCTGGACGATCGGGTCGGGGAGGCCCGCTACGATGTCGTACCACCACGCGGGCTTGCCCACCGGGTACTCGAAGGCGATATAGTTCTCGGGCAGGGTGGCAGACACCTGGACCAGCGCTGCTAGGCCAATCAGCCCGTCCCCGATGCCGTGCGGCGCGATCAGGATGCCGTGCAGATCCGCGTACTCGGCGACCCACTTGAGCTCAGCCAGCCCGCCCACGTCACATGGGTCGGGACCGATCACGTTGACCGCGCGCCGCTCGATCAGCTCGAGAAAGTTCTGCCGCAGGTGGATCTGCTCCCCCGTGTGAATTGGGGTCGACGTGCTTCGGTCACGTCGCGGTACAGGTCCGCCAAGACATAGGGCGTATAGTCGCCTGTGATCATGTCCTCGAGCCACATCACGTTGAGGGGCTCCAGCGCTCTTGCCAGCCGGATCGCGTCGGGCACCATCCATCCGGGCCCGCAGTCGAGCGCCAATCCGATCCCATCGCCCAACACGCTCTTCATCGCCTCCACGCAGGCGACGACGTGCTTGAGCCCGCGCTCGGTGAGCAGGGCCCGGTTCGGGTGAAAACCGCCCGGCTGCGGGTCGCCGTAGAACAGGCCCGGCACCTGCTGCGGCATTCGGCTGTGAAAGGCGATGCCCTGCTTGATGATCGAAAAGCCCTCCGGCGAGGCCATCATGCGCGCCACGTTCTCGGCATAGTCCGCCGGGGCGGCGCCCGCCATCGGGTAGCGCACCCCGCCGTTGTACACCTGCACCCTGTCGCGCACCTTGCCGCCCAGCAGCTTGTAGACCGGCACGCCCGCTGCCTTGCCGGCGATGTCCCACAGCGCCATCTCGATCGCGCTTATCGCGCTTCCCCACGGCTTAAAGCTGCCCAGTCGGCGGATCTTGCGCAGGACGCGCTGCACGTCCGTGGGGTCTTCGCCCACGATGAAGGGTTTGTAGAACAGGATGTGCGGCTTGAGGTAGGACTTGCTCGCCTCTACCTCGCCAAACCCGCTGATCCCGGCGTCCGTGATGACGCGCACGACCGGGTTGTCGCCCAGGACCGTGCACTTGAGGTCCGTGATCTTCATCTGCCCCTCCTCGGCAACGTGGCAGCAGCGCCCACGCGGACCCACCGCGTGTGGGGCCCGGGGGCGCGGCTTACCGGACTGCAGGGCGCGCCCAGCCTCTGCGCGCAACCCAGGCCATTCCCCCAAGCAGCCAAGCCAGCACGAATGCGAGGGCGTACTCGATCAGCGGGATGCGCACGATCTCGTTCAAGCGCACCCAGCCCAGCTGGCTGTACACGATCAGCGCAGCGATTACGTACAGCGCGATCAGCACGCCCTTGACCAGCCGGCCCAAGCCTAGGCCCCAGATCTGGGTGACGATCAGGACCCCGCCGAAACCAAATGCGAACATCGGCCACAGGCCATTGCCCTGCATGACTGCGACCAGCGTGCCGTGTAGCAGCACAAACGCCTCCAGGAAAAGAGTCCACCCCCGCTTGACGTGCACGCGGGTATGGGCGAGGCTGCCCTGGAGGAAGAGCAGGAACATGTAAAAGAACCCGATCAGGTGCCCGCTGGTCGCTTCGGTCGGATGGTACCAGAACGTATAGACCGTCGCCCAAGCAAAGACGTAGCCGTGGTACTCGCGCACCAACCGCATCGCCCTCCTGGGCATGGGGACCCGCTTGCCAAAGAACAGCCCGCGGCGCCCGTTCTCCATGATCAGGATCATGATCAGCATCAGGATCACCGACCCCTGCGAGGTCCAGATCGAGACGTCCTGTGCCAAGCCATCGTACCAGACGTGCGTCTGCAAGAGACGCAGCAGGGCAAAGAACAGGTTGATCGCCAACGCTGCGATGTTGTACGGCGCTAGACCGTCCCCCACGCGCGCTCTCTGACGCTGCGCGGCATAGATCACAGCCCAGAAACTGAACTGGTGCAGCAGGTAGAACCCCCACGCCGTCACCCTAGCCCACGTCTCCGGCGCGGGGAGCTTCCAGTAGTACCACGATGGACCGCTGTCCGGCAGGTGTGGGATGCCAGCCAGGCGAGCCCCGAGACCCCAATAGGCCAGGGTGACAAGCGCGCTGACAGCTATCCCG
>JAFGIE010000059.1 GCA_016929775.1 Anaerolineae bacterium | reverse complement strand
GAGCGGCGCTGATCGCCGAGGGGACCGCCGCGCAGCCGATCACGTTCACCACCCAGATGACGACGCCTGTGCCCGGCGCGTGGCGCTTTGTGTATGCCATCCCGGGCAGCCGCGTGCGCCTGAGCCACTGCGACGTGGGCTATGCGGGCAGCGTCTACAACAGCGGGCTGTGGATCGCCTCCTCCGACGTGGTGGTGCGCCACTGCCGCATCCACGACACTGGGACCACTGCCGTCACCGTCGAGGGGAACGCACAGCCCGATCTGGCCTACAACCGCTTCACCAGCGTCACGACTGGCTTGGACAACAGGACCCCGGCAACGCTCGTGGACGCGCGCGGCAACTGGTGGGGCCACGCGGGCGGACCCTACCACGCCACGCTCAATCCCGCCGGACAGGGCGTTGGCGCCAGCAATGGGGTCCTCTTTCACCCTTGGCTGGGTACGTACAACTGGCTGGGGCCCGATGCCCCGCTGGCCCACGGAACGACGACGCTCGCCTGGGCGGCTTTCGGAGACGATGCCTCGACGATGACGGCGGACCTGCTGGCGGTCGGCGCAGGGCAATCCCACACGCTGGGCGCCGCACTGCCGGCGGAGGGTAGCCTGGCGTGGGACACCCACTCCTTCCCAGACGGCGTATATGAGCTGCGCGCCCTTTTTCGCGCCGGGACGACGATCGCGGGCGAAGCGGCGCGCAGCGTCACGCTCAACAACTCGGGCGCCATTGCCTGGCACAGCGGCTGGATCCGCGCGCCCGAGACGTGGGCAGCCGACCGGGTCCACGTAGTCGAGGGAGAGGTGCGCGT
The DNA here is from genome assembly GCA_016929775.1 of Anaerolineae bacterium. Next base: position 53,582 of record JAFGIE010000059.1, on the reverse strand, counting down.
CGCCTCCGGCGTCACGCTGACGATCGATGCGGGCGCCGTGGTCAAGTTCGCGCCAGACACCGGGATCGTGGTCGGCAACGGCGCCCTGTTGGGCGCACTGGGCAGCGCCGGTTCGCCTACGGTGCTCACCTCCTTGTCGGACGACAGCGCGGGCGGAGACACCAACCTGGACGGCAGCCGCACCCGTCCCATGCCCGGCGACTGGGACGGGATCGCGATCCAGGGGACCGGCGCATACTCCCCCACAGCGTTCGTCGAGGTGCGCTATGCGACCACCAGCCACGCCGGCGCCCTTGCTGGCAGCACGACCTGGGACGGCACCTACGTTCACCTCCTCACCGGCGACGTGACGGTGCCCAGCGGGGCGACGCTGACGATCGAACCAGGGGCCATCGTCAAGCTTGGCTTGGGCCGGGCGCTGATCGTCAACGCGGGCGGGATGCTGGTAGCGCAGGGCACGCTCGCACAGCCGGTCATCTTTACCTCGATCCGCGACGACGCGGCAGGGGGCGACAGCAACCAGGATGGAAACGGCACCATGCCACAGCCCGGCGACTGGTACCGCATCCAGGTCAACGGCGGGGTAGCGACCCTGAGCCACGTGCAGGTGCGCTACGGGGCGGGAGCCGATGCGGTGAACGGCGCGCTGCTGCGCACCGACGGCAGCGCGACGCTGACCGTCGCCAACAGCGCGTTCGACGCCGCCCTCTACACCGGCATCCTCGCCTGGGGCGGCGGCGTCACCGTCACCAATACCCTCGTTCGTGACACCGACCGCGGGATCAGCGCCCACCCCGGATCGACGGTGCACGTGATCAACAGCACCGTCGACGGCAACCGCATCGGGCTGCTGCTGCATGGGGGGACGCTGCACGCCGCCAACACGCTGGTGACCCACAACAGCGAGAACGGCATCCTGCGCGACTATGGACCCGATGCTTTGACCATCCGCTACTCGGACGTCTGGAACCCCGACGCCAGCGGCGGCAACTATGCGGGCACAGCCGATCTGACGGGACAGAACGGCAACCTGTCGGTGGACCCGAGCTACCGGGACCGGGAGGGGGGAGACTACCGGCTGGGCTATCTCTCCCCGGCGATCGACGCCGCGGACGGGGGGCTGGCGCCGGAGAGCGACGCGATGGGCGCGCCCAGGTACGACGACCCACGTACGCCGAACACGGGCCTACCTACCCCCGGCGGCGCCTACGTCGACATCGGCGCGTACGAGTTTGTCGAGACCGCCGAGTCAGACATCGACCTGGTCGTAAGCGAAGTGCAGGGACCGCCCTCCGCTGTGGCTGGCGACATAGCGACGGTGCGCTGGACGGTGACCAACCTCCGTCCGGGCATTGCCATCGGGCCCTGGCACGACCGCATCGCCCTGAGCAACGGCCAGACGACCATTCCGGCAGGAGAGACGCTGGTAGGCGAAGGCACGACCCTCGCCGGCGGCGAGCGCCGCACGTTCAGCGCAGCAGTGCGGGTGCCGGGCGGCACGGTGGGGAACTATTACTGGCAGGTGACGACCAACGTGCGTGGCGAGGTCTTTGAGGGACAGAACACCGCCAACAACGCATCGGCTTCGGCGATGCGGGTCGCACTCGACTTGCCTGAGCTGGTGATCGACGGAGACGCGCTGCTGGGGCAGTTCGGTGCGGTGGGCGAGGTGCACTGGTTCAAGTTCGCGCCGGCTGCCAACCAGGACGTCATGGTCAGCCTGGACGGCGCGGGGGGCGCCCTGGAGCTGTACCTAGGATGCGAAGGCATGCCGACCTTGCAGCAGTACGATGCCCGGTCGACCGAGTGGAACAGCCCTACACCCACCGCTGTCGCCGAGAACACGCTGCCGGGGATGCACTATGTCCTGGCGTACGCCCGTTCACTGCCCGGGCCAACTGACTTTGTCATCCGCGCCGAGGCGTTGGCCTTTGGGCTGACCTCGGTCAGCCCGACCCGCGTCGGGAATGCGGGTCCGGTCACCCTCCAACTGCGGGGCGGGCAACTGGGAACCGACCTGACCTACGCCCTGATCGCGGAGGGGGGCGCCGTCTACCCGGCGACGGCGCTGCACTGGGAGAACTCGACCTCCGTCTATGCCACCTTTGACCTGAGTGGAGCCGCCCCGGGCCTGTATGACGTGCAGGTCGCCGCGCCTGGCGGAGGGGGTGTGTCGCTGCCCGATGCGGTAGAGGTCACCGTGGGCAGTGGTCCCCTCTTTGTCGTCGAGGTCGCCGTGCCGGACGCAGTGCGCGTGGGGCGCATCTTTTATGGGTCGATCCGCTACGAGAACCGAGGCGACGCCGACATGATCGCCCCGCTCATGGCGCTCTCGAGCGGCGGGCAGGCCGAACTGCGCCTGGAGGACTCGGACGAGTTCGAGACAGAAGACCTGGGACTGATCGCCGTCGCTGCACAAGGCCATCCAGGCGTCCTGCCGCCCGGGCAAGGGGGCGAGATCATCTTCTCTGCCCAGGCCAACCAGACTGGGAACGTCCACTTTGACTTGACCTACCACACTGCGGACTCGTCTACCCCGGTCGATTGGGCGGCGTTCGAGGCGAACGTATTCCTGGACGACCTGCCGCTGGAGGAATGGGCAGCGGTCTGGGCCGAGTTCAAGAGCCAGTGTGGGGACGCGTGGGGCGGATACGTGACCAACATGGCGCGCGCCGCCGCCGTGGTGCGCCAGAGAGACGGGAACGCAGCCGACCTCGCTGCCGTGTACCACGCCGCGATCCGCGAGATCCATCACCAGCTCTATACGAACGTCAGCGGCGCCCTCTACCTCAGCGACACCTCCCACCCCCTGGGCGGCGTCGGGTTGCTGCTGTCGGACGAGTCGGGCACGCAAGGCGGCTACGCCCAGACAGCCGGCGATGGCGCCTTCTACCTTGAGGTGGCGCCTGGCGCCTACACGGTATCGGTGCCTGGCTACTCGGTCGTGGCGCCCCTGACGGTCCACGTCCCGGGCACGGGCAGCCTGACCAGTCTATCGGTGATTGCCGCCGCTGCCGGCAGCCTCGGGGGCAGGATCGCCCTGCACACCAGCGGCGAGCCGCTGGCAGAGGCGCCGGTGCAAGCAACCAGCGAGGCTGGTCAAACCTACACGGCTGCATCGGATGCCGACGGCTACTACCGGATCGATGGGCTGCCCTCCGACGTGTACACGGTCACCGCTGGCGGCGGAGATTGGGGCTCAATTCTGCGCCCAGCCCAGGAGGTGGCTGTGGGGCTGACCCAGGAGGGCGTTGACTTTGCGCTGGACCCAGCAATCACGCTGGCGGGACAGGTGACCCGCGCCGACGACGGCACGCCGGTCGCGGGAGCCAGGGTGCTGTTGGAGGATCGATGGAGACGGCCCTTCAGCGGAGAGACAGACGCCGAGGGACGCTACGCGGTGGGCCAGCTCGCCCCGGGCGCCTACACCCTGTGGGCAATCGCCGACGGGTATGGCTTGTTCGGCCCGGAGCAATGGACCATGCCCGCCGGCATCACCGAGATGGCGCACGACCTCGAGCTGGACGATGGCGCAACGATCGACGTGACTGTGCTCGACGCGGTCAGCGCGCAGCCGCTCGAGGGGGCATCCGCCCAGCTGGTCGAGAGCGCGTCCGGCGCGCTGGCGGCATATCAGCTCAGCGCTCCCGACGGGCACGCCATGCTCGCCGACCTACCGGCGGGGACGTACGTGCTGAGCGTGGACATGGAGGGGCGCTGGGCCGTCACCGAGACGCTCTCGCTCAGTCCCGGCGAGTCCCTCGCGCGCACGGTCGCCCTACACGAGGCGGGGATGGTGAGCGGACAGGTGACTGGCCTTGGCGGCGCGCCGCTGGCTGACGTGCCGCTGCAGGCGCTGAGCGAGAACGGCGCGCTGTTGCTGGCGTACAGCGATGGCGCAGGGCACTATGCGTTCGCCGGGCTCCCCGCAGGCCAAACCGCCATCTCGCTGTGGGGCGGGCAGGCCCTCCAGGAAGTCGAGATCAGCGCGGCGTCGTGGCAGCAGACGGTCGACCTGGCGCTCTCTGGTGTGTCCATGACCGGGCGGGTGGTCGCCGAGGGCGGCGCTCCGGTCGACCACGCCGCAGTGCTCCTCCTCCAGGAGGCGAGGTTTGTCGCCTCGGCGCCGACCAACACAGATGGACAGTACCGGTTTGTTGCCCTCAGGCCTGGCAGCTACACACTCGTAGCGGGCGCCGCCGCCGGGGTCAGCGCCGACTACCCGGTCAGCGTCGGCGGCGACGACCTTGCCCTGCCCGACATCGTACTGGGAACGTTGTCCGTCACAGGCGACGTGCAGGATGCGGCAGGACTGCCGCTGGGTGGGGCGAGCGTGACGTTGGCTCCCGTCGAGGAGGGCAAGGGCAGCCTGCTGCCCTACCTATCGGCGCTCAGCGTCGCGGACACGGGTGGCTTTGAACTCCACGGTCTACCCGCGGGCGCCTACGTCCTGCACGTGCGCCTGGCTGGGTACGGGTTCTACCGGCAGGAGATGACCCTCGACGCGCCGGGTCCCCTCGTCGTCGGCGTGGTCCTGGGTGAAGGGCGATCCATCTCGGGCCGAGTACGCTCTGCGTACACCGGGCAGCTGCTGGACGGGGCGTGGGTGGCGGCATACGACGCCGCGACCACCGAGTTCGTCGGCGGCGCCGCAACCGGCACGCTGGGCTCCTACCGGATCGGCGACCTGCCCGACGGGACCTACGACCTGGTGGTGACCTATGCCAGCTATCGCCAGGCAGAGGCACTGGGCTGCATCGTCGAGGGAGACGCGCCGAGGGTCGATTTTAGCCTGCACGGGCAGGACACGCTGCTGCACGGCTGGGTGGTAGACGACGCCGGGAGCGCAGTGCCAGGCGTGCTGGTCTCGGCGCGCAACAGCCGGGGAGAGACGGTGGCATATGCGACGGCTAGCTATGACGGCGCCTACCGCTTTGCCGAACTGCTGCCCGGTACGTACGCACTGCAAGCCAGCGCGTACGGCTTTGGTCCCGCTCAGGCCTCAGGCGTCGTCCTTGCCGACGGGCAGACAGTCGAACAGGACCTGGTCATGGCTCCTAAGGCGATGAGCACCCAGTCCTGGCTGGCGAGCGTCATGCGCGCCGCCCAGGAGGGCGACGTCGCCGCGCAGGGCAACCTGGGGAGCTGGTTCTATGCCCTGATCGACTACCTCTCCCAGCACAACCCAAAGCCGACGCGCATCGCGGGCGACGGCGAGCACGAGCCACAGATCCCGGACGCCAAGTGCTTCGAAGCGTACGACGAGCTGGGCCAGGCCCACGCCGCCAAGACACACAAGGATCAGACCTTCAAGAACTGGCAGGACGCGCACAAGATGTACAACACCAACATCTGGACCAGCGGCGGCGTCTTTGCCTTGCAGTACGCACAGGTGGTCGCCGACCTGGCGTCGCTCGCCCTGCCGGAGACTGCGGTGGCGAGCTTTGTCGCCCAGTACGGCAAGGCCTCCTACGCGTTGACCCAGCTGGGGCCGATCGCCACGTCGCTCTATCTGACGATCAGGGACTTTCCGTGGGATTTCAGCAGCGGGGAGGCGACCTTGAGCAGTCTCTCCGCCTTCTTTGGCACCGTCAACAACGTGGCTTCGGGCGGGGTGACGATCTGGAACCTGTTCAAAGAGATGAAGCAGATCGACTGGCCCGGCTTCGGCGTGATCGGGGCATTCCTGGATACGCTCTCCTTGCTGCAAGAGACGTACAACAGCTATCAGGTCTTTGTGAAAGCCGCAGACTCGGTGCCGACCGCCCAGGACAACTACTTTGCCGCCTATGCCGAGATGATGCGCCGCATCCGCGCCCTCAATGCCGCTAACGAGGCGTGCTGTGAGCCCGAGTTCGAGTGCTGCCCGCCCGAGGAATGCTGCACCGACGAGTGCTGCGTCGGATCAGACTGCGGCAACGACCCGCCCCCGCCCCCGCCGGGCGGCGGGGGGGCCAGCGGCGGCACGAACGTGGTTGGCGCCCGCGATCCGAACGAAAAGCTGACGATCGGCTACGGGCCACAGGGATGGGTCGCCCCGGACGCCGACCTGATCTACACCATCTACTTTGAGAACGTGCCCACGGCGACGGTTGCGGCGCAGCTGGTCTTGATCAGCGACACGCTCGACGCCAACCTCGACCGGTCGAGCGTCGAGCTGCTTGGCATGGGCTTCAACCAGGTCGAGGTGAGCGTACCGCCGGGGCTCAACCAGTTCGAGGTATGGAGCGCCGTCGCCACCGACCCCTACCCGGTGCGCGTGCACGCCAACCTCGACGTCGACACGGGCGCCCTGACCTGGCTGCTCGAGTCGATCGACCCCGTCACCGGGAGCACACCAGACGACCCGTGGGCGGGCTTTCTGCCGCCCAACGACGAGCAAGGATCGGGGGAGGGGCACGTCACGTTCCGCGTCAAGCCGACGCCCGGCTTGACGACGCATGCCACGATCGAGAATTGGGCGCGCATCGTCTTTGACGTCAACGAGCCGATCGACACCAACCAGACGCTGAACACGATCGACGCCGACCCGCCGACCAGCAGCGTAGAGCCGCTGCCGCCGAGCAGCCCGACGGCTTTTACCGTGCGGTGGTCGGGCGCCGACGTCGGCGCGGGCGTGGCCCACTATGACGTCTATGTCTCGACCGATGGCGGCGCCTACGGTCGGTGGCAGTCGAGCACGACGGCAACCCAGGCGCTCTTTGCCGGGGCGCCCGGACGCACGTACCGCTTTTACAGCGTGGCGACGGACTGGGTGGGGCATCGCCAGCCGACGCCGGACGACGCGCAGGCGAGCACGACGACCGGGGATGCGTTCCCCGTCTACCTGCCGCTGATCCGCAGATAGGGGGCCCGCGGGCGGCGCACGTGGCAGCACACTTGTACGCGAGCGCCGCCCGCCCTTGCCCGCGCTTCTGCCGGAGTCACAAGTCCGGCTAGATGCCCCCTGTCCTGCGTGCCGCGATGGCGACCTTACGCCGTCGGCATCGGGCCCAGGAGCGCAGCCAGGAAACGCCGGATCTGCGCATCCCAGAAAAACCAGTCGTGGGCCCCGTCCCCCTCATAGTACTCCGACTGCACGCCCAGCGACTGGCACGCCGCGTGGAACATGCCGCTCAACGGGTAGATGTCCTCGCCCCGGCTGACGGCGATGTACAGGCGGGGCAGGCGGGCAGGATCCCGCGCTGCGCGCTGCAACCAGACCGCCGGGTCGTGCTCACTCCCGGCCAGCTTGCCCAGGTCGCCGAACAGGCAGGCAAACTCGTCCCGGCGCGGGTCGTCGGGCAGGAGCTGAAAGATGGCAAGGGAGAGCACGCCAGAAAAGGACGCGGCGGCGGCATAGCGCTCTGGGCGCAGCAGCGCCGCCTTGAACGCGCCGTACCCGCCCATCGAGTTCCCGGCGATGTAGGTATCCTCCCTGCGAGGCGCCAGGCCAAAGACATCGGCGAGGTACTGCGGCAGTTCATCGGTCAGGTAGGCAAAGTACCGCTGCCCGTTGGGCTGGTCGGTGTAGAAACTGCGACCGGCAGAAGGCATGACCACCACCAACCCATAGGCAGCGGCAAGGGCCTCGATCGACGAGTAGCGCTGCCAGGCGGTCGCGTCCTCGCTCAGCCCGTGCAGCAGGTAGAGGACCTTGCGCCGCGCGACGGGCACGCCCCCCATCCTGCCGGGGTCGGGCAGGATGACATTCAGGGGGAGATTGACCTTGACCGTCTCGGGCACGTGGTCCATGCGAATGAGTGCCATAGCATGCCTCCCGGCTAGGGTGCGTTCCGTTCAGCCTCCGCCTCGACCGGCGTAAACTCGATGAACCACGAAAAGGCGAAACTGATCACCATCAGCACCGGGGGCGCGATGGTCATCAGGAAGCGGGCGGCAGCGTCTGGGTGGGGTCCCGGATTGTCCCCGCTCTCAAAGAGGTACAGCCTGGAGACCAGTAAGTAGGCGACGCTGGTGAACAAGCCATTCAGCCGGTTCATAAAGCCGAGGGCGTTGGCAATGATCCCCTCCCGCCGTAGGCCATGCCTGCGCGTATCCTCGTCCATGACCTTGGCGCCGATCAGGTCCATGGTCGTGATCACGCCGGCAAAGCCAAATCCCACAAAGGCAGAAAAGACGATCGCCGTGACCATGCTCGTCGCAAAGTAGAGCGGGACGAACGTGACCGCCAGAACCGCCAGGGCAGCACGCCAGGTGGGGATCAGCGAGAACTTGTTCACCAGCCAAGCCCAGACGGCTACGCCTGCGATCGCGATGACGAGCACTGCGGCGAGTAGGAACGTGGACTGCCCGCTGGAAAGGCCGAGCGCGTATTGGACATAGAACGGCACGGAAGCCAGCACCAGTGACATGGCGGCGCTATAGAACGCATTCGCCAGGCCCGCGATCCAGAACTTGCGATTGGTCAGCAGGTCCACGAGCGCCTTCCACAAGCCCGGTTTCGCCTCCTCTGGCTCCGGCTCCTTTTCCCGGCAGCTAAAGGTCATGTACAGGATCACGGCGCCGCCGAGGATACCGTACAGGATGGCGGTCAGCCCGTAGCCAAGCGCCTCGGTCACCATGGGCGTCAGGGCGATGCTGATGATCATCGCCACCAACTGGAAGGCTTGGCGCATGGCGTTGGTCTTGGCCCGGCTAGCATCGTCGCGGAACAGCTCGGGGAACAGGGCCGCATAGTTGGCGTTGATCACCGAGTCGAGCGTGCCCGTGAGGATGTAGAACAGCATGCCGTAGGCGAACACGGCATTCCCCGACAGGAAAGCCGGGATGTTGTAAAAAGCGATAAAACACAGGATCAGGAGCGGGGTCCCGATCGTCAGCCACGGGCGGCGTCGGCCCCAGCGAGAGCGCGTCCGGTCGGAGAGAAAGCCGTAGACGGGGTTGTCGAGGGCGTCGATAAAGGTGTAGGTCAGCAGCATCGCCGCCCACTGCTCGGTCGTCACCCCTAGGCCGAGCACATAGTACGTGAAGGCAAAGGTCTTGAGCATGTTGATCGGGATCGATGTGCCGAACATACCAATTGCATAGTTGAAGGACTTGGCGCGTGGTTCCGACATGGGCGAGGCCTCCTTGGCTAAATGCGGATACACGGGGAGCCTGCAGACCGGCGGTCGCTCTCGCATGCGATTATAGTACGGCGCCCCACATTGTCAAGGCGGCAGGAGAGCCCCGGGAGAGCCCCCCGAGATTCGACGCGGCGGCGATTCCGTGCTATAATGTGCGCCTTGATCGTCACCTGAGAGAGGACACGTTGTACGAGCTTCTGATACCGGTTCTCAGCTTGTTCGCCGTCGTACTGGGCATCTCGATCCACGAGTTCTCCCACGCGCTTTCCGCGGACCTGCTGGGGGATCCGACAGCCAAGTATCAGGGACGGTTGACGCTCAATCCACTCGCGCACTTTGACCCGGTCGGCGCGATCATGATCTTGGTCAGCTCGATCACGGGCTTTGGCTTTGGCTGGGGGAAACCAGTCCCGGTCAACCCCGTCAACCTGCGGTTTGGGCCCCGTGTGGGCATGGCGATCACGTCCTTTGCCGGGCCCTTTTCCAACATCGTCCTGGCAACCCTGTGCGCCGTCCCGCTGCGGCTGCTGTCTCCCATGCCGGCGCTGTTGACGTTCGCGCTGTACACGCTCGTCAGCACCAACGTTGCGCTCGCCGTCTTTAACCTGCTGCCGGTCCACCCGCTGGACGGTTTCAGCGTGCTGCGCGGCATCGTCGCGACCATCCGCGCCGGCTGGGCCTATCGCCTGAGCACGCTGCTGGACCAGATGCTGTCCTTCGGGCCGATGGTCTTTATGGGGCTGCTGCTCCTGGACCGCCTGGTCCCGGCGCCGGGCATCATCTGGGGCATCCTGGGGCCTGTCCACAGCCTGCTGCTGCGGTTGATCCTGGGTAGCTAGGGACAGCGCGTGCTCTACCGCGTGCGGCAGTTCTTTCGGGCGCTCTTGGCGCGGGTCGATCCCGGCGAACGCGCCCTCGTCGCGCAGGTCCTGTCGCCGGCGCAGGCAGCGCTCTTTGGGCAGATGGCGCGCGGCGACCAGCGGCACGGGCTCGACGTGTTCCACGCCCTGCGCGCGGCGGGACACGACGATCGCGCGCTCTTGGAAGCCGCACTGCTGCACGACGTGGGCAAGACCGCGGTGGGGTTGACCCTGCTGCACCGGGTCGTCGTGGTCTTGCTCGACGCCGCCGCGCCCTCCCTAATCGGTCGACTGGCGGGCGACGGAAAGGGCTGGCGCGCGCCCTTTGCCGCGCACGTGCGGCACGCCGAGATCGGCGCATCAAAGGCGCTGTCCGCTGGCTGCTCGCCCGAGACGGCGGCGCTGATCCGCAGGCACCACGCCCCCGCACACGACGACAGACGACTGGCGGCGCTGCAGCGGGCGGACAGGGAGCACTGATAGGAGGCTCTATGGCAACACAACCGCGTATTACGATCATTGGTACGGGCCTGATCGGCGCCTCGCTCGGCATGTCGATCCTGACCTCACGCGGGAGAGAGGTCGAAGTCCTGGGACACGATCGCGACCACGCGCAGGCAGGGCTCGCCCGCCGCATGGGCGCCATCTCCAAGGTCGACCGCAACCTGATCTCCGCGGCGTCCAAAGCGGACATGGTGATCCTGGCGATCCCTGCCCCAGAGATCCGCGAGACGCTCGAACTGATCGCCAACGACCTCAAGCCGGGATGCATCGTCCACGACACGGCGAGCATCAAGGCGCCCGTGATGGAGTGGGCACACGAACTGCTGCCGCGCGAGGTCAGCTATGTCGGCGGGGACCCGATCCTGACTGGCGAGGAAGCCGGGATCGACGAGGCACGCGCCGACCTGTTCGCGGGGTGCCGGTACTGCATCACCCCATCCAACCGCGCCTCTTCCGAGGCGATCCAGTTGGTCACCGACCTGGTCGCCATGACGGGCGCGATCCCGCACCGCATCGGCCCACACGAGCACGACCGTATGGTCGGGGCGACCGAGCATCTGGCAGATATCCTGGCGGTCACCTTTCTCCACACCCTGACCTCGTCGGGCGGATGGCGCGATATGCGCCGCATGGCAGGCGCGACCTTTGATCGCGTGACTTGCTTTTCCACAGCCGACGCGGCAGAGTACCGGGGACGCGCATTGTACAACCGCGACAACATCCTGCCCTGGCTCGAGCGCATGCAAGACGAGTTGAGCAACCTGCGCGCGCTGGTCGAGCGCAGCGATGGCGATGCGATCGAGGCGTACTTTGCCCGGCAGCCAAGCGACGGGGACAACTGACAGGAGACACGATGGCACCCAAACCTTGCATCACGATCATCGGCACGGGCTTGATCGGCAGCTCGATCGGCATGGCGATCCGCAAGACACGCGGCGACGAGATCGACGTCCTGGGGTACGATCGGGATCCCGCCCAGGCGGAGGCGGCGCTCAACAAGGGCGCGCTGATGGAGATCGAGGGCGACCTTGTCTCGGCTGCCTCCAGGGGCGACATGTTGATCCTCGCCCTCCCGATCACGGCGATCCGCGAGACCTTGCAGACCATCGCGCACAGCCTCAAGTCTGGCTGCGTGATACACGACACGGCGAGCATCAAGGTGGCCGTGCTGGCATGGGCGGACGAGCTGCTGCCGCGCGAGGTCAGCTATATCGGAGGAGACCCGATCCTGTTCGGCGACGAAGTGGGCATCGAGGCGGCGCACGCCGACCTGTTCAACGGCAAGCAGTATTGCATCACGCCCTCCAAACGCGCCTCCTCCGAGGGGGTCCGGCTGATCACCGACCTCGTGGCGATGATGGGCGCGATCCCGCACTACATCGATCCCTACGAGCACGATGGGCTGATCGGGGGAGTGGAACACCTCGCCGACATGGTCGCCATGGCCTTCCTACACGCGCTCCGTTCCGCGGCAGACGAGGACGAGATGCGCCGTATGGCAGGCGCCACCTTTGACCGTGTCACCACCCTCTCCATGCCCAAGGCAAGCGCAGTAGAATACCGGGGGCGCGCCTTGTACAACCACGACAACGTCCTGCGCTGGATCGATGGCATGCAGGCTAAGCTCAGCCAGTTCCGGGCGCTGGTCGAGCGCAGCGATGGCGTGACGATCGAAGACTATTACCGGATCGAGATGGAGAACCGGCTCCTGTGGCTCCGCGATCGCGCGAGTCAGAACTGGGGCGACATGCCCGAAAAGACCGACATCCCGACGTCTGGCGAGTTCCTGTCCGAGATGCTCTTTGGCGGACTGGCCCGTCGCCGGCGCGAAGAGTAGCCGTCGCACCGCGCCGATGAACGATGCGGAGCACAGCGCCGATAGACCGGCCTACACCTACATGGTCGAATGCAGCGACGGGACATTGTACACCGGTTGGGCGGTCGACGTCAAGGCCCGGGTCCGCGCACACAACGCCGGGTCTGGCGCACGATATACGCGCGCCCGGCGCCCCGTGCGCCTGCGCTACTGGGAGCGGCATCCGGATCGCGCTGCGGCAATGCAGCGCGAGAGACAGATCAAGCGATTGCCGCGCAGGCGCAAGCTCGCCCTGATCGACGCCTTCCAATGCGCGCACCGGCGCGAGGAGACCCTATGAGCAGCCTGTCGATTTCGTTCCCAGCCTACAACGAGGCAGACAACATCGGGCAAGCGATCGAAGACACCGTGCACGTTGCGGCGGGGCTGACCGACGACTTTGAGGTGATCGTCGTCGACGACGGCAGCGTGGATCGCACGGCAGACGTGGTGCGCGCCTTCACCAAGCGCTACCCCCAAGTGCGGCTGATCGAGCACGAGGTCAACCAGGGCTATGGCGCAGCTGTCTACGATGGCCTCGTCGGCGGCGTCAAAGAGTGGGCCTTTTTCACCGACAGCGACCTGCAGTTCGTGATGGACGATCTGGCAGACCTGTGGGCTGTGCGCGACCAGGCCGATCTGGTGATCGGCTATCGCGCCCCCCGGCAGGATCCCTTTATCCGAAAGCTGAACGGGTTCGGCTGGACGTGGTTGACCAACGTGCTCTTTGGGTACGTTTCGCGCGACGTCGACTGTGCCTTCAAGCTGATCCGCCGCGACGTCGTCGACGCCGTGGCGCCAACCGTCGCCTCGCGGGGCGCGACCCTGAGCGCCGAGTTCCTGGTCCGCGCCAAGCGCATGGGCTACCGAACGATCGAAGTGCCGGTCACACACCGTGCCCGCGTCGCCGGCAGCCAGACAGGCGCCAAGCTCAAAGTGATCCTGCGTGCCTTCGGCGAGATGTTCCGGTTTCGGCTGCAGATGTGGCGTGAAAAAGCACCGTAGCGCCTGGCTCGTCGCCGCCCTGTGCCTGATCTCGTTCGCGCGCGGCGTGCACCGGCTGGGTGAGGCCAGTATGTGGTGGGACGAGAGCCTCAGCCACTACCGCGCCACACAGTCGATCGCGACCATCCTGTCGAACCAGATCCTGTTCGATATGGGCGATCAGACCGCACGGACGATCGACAACCATCCCCCGCTCTACTTTCTCGCCCTGCACCTGACGATCCGCGCCGCCGGAGACAGCGAGTTCGCGATGCGCGCCCTGTCGCTGGCTTGCGGCGTGTTGCTCGTGCCGCTGCTCTATGCCTGCGGCACGCGGATCGCCGGATCGGCGGCGGGCCTGGCGAGCGCGCTCCTGGGGGCGGCGTCTCCGCTCTATCTCTGGTACCAGCACGAGATCCGGCCCTACACCATGGTCGCCGCCCTGGGCGCGCTGTCGACCTACCTCCTGTTGCGCCAGATCGACCTGGACACGCCCGCGCGACAACGGGAGCGATGGGGTGGACTGGTCCTGTATCTCTTGTCCGTGCTCGCCATGCTGACCACCCACTACCTGAGCTTTATGCTCGTCGTCGCCCACGGCGCGATCATGCTCCTCTCTTGGCGCAGGCAGCGCGCGTGGATGGGGTGGGCGATCGCCGCCCTCGTCGTCGTCGCCGGGGGCGTACTGCTGTGGGGCTTGCAGTCCCTGCCTGAGAGCAGTTCCCTGCCCAGTTTCCGCTACCTGCCCCTGCTCACCCTAGTCCAGGACGTGTTTCAGCAGTTTTCCCTGGGGCTGTATGCCGACGTCCTTTTGCCGGTGCGCTGGGTCGCCGTTGCCCTGTTCCTCGGCGCGCTGCTGATCCTGCTCCTCGCGCGGGACGCGCGCTCCCGGCGGCACGCGCTCTACCTGCTGCTCTGCTTTGCCCTCCCGGTCCTCGAGACCTTTGCCCTCTCGCTGGTGCGCCCGGCGTACATGAACGTGCGCCACCTGATCTATGCCAGCCCCTTCTACTACCTCCTGATCGGGGTAGGCGTTGCCCGAGCGCGCCGGCGCTGGGCGCACGCGCCGCTGGTCCTCGGCTGTGGGGCGCTCGTCGCCGGCATGCTCCTCTCGACCTGGATCTACTTTGGCGAACCGCTCGCCGGCAAGGCGCACCACCGCGAGTGGGGACGCTACCTGGCGGACCGCATCCGCCCGGGCGATACCGTGATCGTGCACCCTGCGCCCATCGCCGATCTGTACGCGTACTATGTCGACAGCTCCGCCAAGCACATCGGGCTGCCCGTTCTCAACAGCTGGACCGACACGCTTGCCCAGTTGGACGCGATCGCGCGAGCGAGCGACCGGGTGTGGGTCGCCCATTCTTCTACGCCTGAATGGGCCGACGAAGGCAACCGCACGCTGCGCTGGCTCGAGCAGAACATGACCCGCATCGACCTGACGCCCTTTGAGAGTGCAACCACGTCGCTGCACATCAGCGCCTACCGCTCGGCGCCGCCCTTTGTGGACGCTGCGCCGCACGACATGCGCGCGCTGGGCGTGCGGTTCGACGAGCGCCTCGACCTCCTGGGCACGCGTTCGCCGATGGACGCCGCCCGCGCCGGACACGTCCTGCAGTTGAGCCTGTACTGGGCGCCCGTCGTGCAGCTCGACCGGGACCTGCGCGTCACGATCGCGATGACCGGCGACGATGGCTTTACCTGGGCCTATGCCGATGCCGTCCCTGCACACGGCATGTACCCCGCCCCCACGTGGCCTGTCGGGCAGATCGTCCGCGATGACGTGGATCTGTTTGTCTCTGGCGGGACGCCGCCCGGGCGCTACCGGCTCAGCCTGTCTGTGTATGCCGCCGACGGCGGTCCAGCGCTGGCGGCGCGCAGCCAGGCGGACGGTCAGCTGCTGGGCCTGAGCGTGCCGATCGGCGAGGCGACGGTCATGCGACCGGAGACGCCGCCGCGTAAGAGCGAGCTGTCGATCGCCCATCCGAGCCATCGTCGCTACGGTCCCCTGGCCCTGCTGGGCCACAACTACAATGGCGGCTCGTACCAACCTGGCGACGTCGCCCTGCTCGACGCGTACTGGCGCGCCATGCGCCGCCCAGGCGGCGACCTCGCCTTTGCCCTGCAGCTGCTCGACGGCGACGGGAACGTGGCGGCGGAACGCGCCATCGAGCCCGCAGGCGGCTATCCGCCCAGCCAGTGGCAGGAGGGCGAGGTGGTGCGGGGGCAGTACCGCTTCCGCATCCCGATCGACGCCGCGCCCGGCGCCTACACGCTCGCCCTGGTCCCGATCCGCGACCGAGGGGCGCTGGCGATCTGGCCCTGGCAGGCGCGGCGCACAGTGCTGCACGCGCTCAAGGTCATCGCGCCGGCAACAGATCGCGTCTTTGCGCTCCCCGACATGCAGGTCACGGTCGGCGCGAACCTGGGAGACCGCGTCGAGCTGCTGGGCTATGACCTCGCAGCAGGGCCGGTCCAGCCTGGGGAGACCGTCTCGTACACGTTGTACTGGCGCGCGCTCGACGAGATGGCCCGCGACTACACAGTCTTTAACCACCTCGTCGCCGCAGACGGCACAGTGTGGGGGCAGCGCGACAGCCAACCGCAGGACGGCGCCCAGCCCACGACGCGCTGGGTCCCGGGACAGGTGATCGCCGATCCCTACCAGGTTCAGGTCGCCTCCGGTGCACCGGGCGGAACCCTGTCGCTGCGCGTCGGCCTCTACGATCAGCAGACCATGCTCCGCCTGCCTGTCTACGACGCGAGCGGACAGGTCGCCGGGGATTTCGTGTCCCTGACCGAGATCGAGGTAACCGCACCATGACCCGTTCCGCTCCCACTGCCCCGCGCTACAAGGTGCTCATGCTGGCGCCGACCATGTTCTTTGCCGACTATGGCGCGCACGTGCGCATCCTCGAGGAAGCGACCAGCCTGCGCGATCTGGGGCACCGGCTCACGATCGCCGCCTATCCCAACGGGCGGGACATCGCTGGGCTCGACGTGCAGCGGTGCTGGGGCGTGCCCTTTAACTACCGGGTGATCGTCGGGTCGTCGCGACACAAGTTCTACCTCGATGCCATGCTCGCGATCAAGAGCCTGCAGGTCATGGTCAAGACGGCGCCGGACGTCATTCACGCCCACCTGCACGAGGGCGCGCTGATCGGCGCCGTGCTCGGCAAGCTGTGGCGCGTGCCCGTTGTCTTTGATTTCCAGGGCAGCCTGGTCGGCGAGATGGTGGACCATCGCTTTCTCCCGCCCGACGGCGCGCTGCACCGCACCTTCCGCTGGCTGGAGGAGCGGATCGACCAGTTCCCGGATGCCGTGATCACCAGCTCGCAGAACGCCGCGCACCTGCTGCGGACCGAGTTTGGACGGACCAAGGGCCACCTGTACACGATCGCCGACTGCACAAACCCGGACGTCTTTCATCCCGGCGTGATCTCGGCGCAGGAACGGGTCGCCCTGCGCGCCCGGTTCGGCATCCCGCCCGAGGCCAAGGTCGTCGTCTACCTGGGCATCCTCCAGGACTACCAGGGGATCCCGCACCTGATCCGCGCCGCCCGGCAGGTCATCGCCCGCTGCCCAGACACGTACTTTTTGATCCTCGGCTTTCCCGTCCAGGCGCGCTACGTCGCACTGATCGACGAGCTGGGCATCGGCGACCGGGTGCGGATGCCGGGGATGGTGCCGTACGGGGAAGCGCCAAAGCACCTGGCGATCGGCGACATTGCCGCTGCGCCCAAGCTCTCGGAGACCGAGGGCGCGGGCAAGCTACTCAACTATATGTCGATCGGGCTGCCGGTCGTCGCGTTTGACACCCCCGTGAGTCGCGAGTACCTGGGCGACCTCGGGCTGTGCGCCCCGGCGGGCAACGTCGACGGGCTTGCAGCCGCCATCCTCTCCCTACTGTCCGATCCTGCCGGCGCCCGCGAGCGCGGGCGGCTGCTGCGCGAACGCGTGATCGAACGGTATACGTGGGCTCAGATCGGCGAACGCATCACCGAGGTCTACCAAAAGGTTTGCTCGCCCTCTGCAGGCGTGCTATAATCCGGCCCACGCAGAGAGGAGACTGAGACACAACGTGTTCGCACACCTGCTCGAGCTTTACCGATTCCGGGACCTGCTCCGCAACCTGGTCGCCCGTGACCTGAAGGTGCGGTACAAGAACTCGCTGCTGGGCGTCCTGTGGTCGTGGCTGAACCCGCTCTTTATGATGACCGTCTATACGATCGTGTTCAAGGTCATGCAGCCCGCCGGTCAGGACGGCATTCCGGCAGCCAAGTTCCCGGCGTTCATCCTCTGCGCCCTCCTTCCCTGGAACTTTTTCTCGAGCACTGTCGTGCAGTCGGTGAACGTGATCATCGACAACGCCAACCTGGTCAAAAAGGTCTACTTTCCGCGCGAGATCCTGCCCCTGTCCGTGGTTCTCTCCAACCTCGTCAACTTTGGGATCTCGCTGATGGTGCTCTTTCCCATGCTCCTCCTCTTCCGCGTCGATCTGACCCCCTGGGCGCTCATGCTGCCTTTCGTGATCCTGCTGCAGGTGTGTTTCGTGACCGGGATTGTGCTGCTCCTCAGCACGCTGAACGTCTTTTACCGCGACACCAAGCAAGTGATCGACGTCGCCATGATGGCGTGGTTCTTTGTCACGCCCGTCTTTTACCCGATGGACATCTTGCCGAGCAGCCGCGAGATCCTGGGCATCACGCTCGACATCCGCCGCTGGACGCGCATCCTCAACCCCATGGCCTCGCTGGTCGCCGCCTATCGCGACGTGCTCTTTTACGGGCGCCGGGTCGGATGGGACTTTTTGGCGCGCACTGCCGTCACCGCGGTCGTGATCCTGGCGATCGGCTACTATGTCTTTTACAAGTACAGCCGCCGCTTCGGCGAAGAGGTCTGAGCGCCGTGGGGCAATCGCCGGACAACCCTTCGGGTGCCGCACGTGAGGCAGCACAGCCGGTCGTCGATCCCGAGCGCGCGATCCGGCTCGGTCACCCCAGCTACATCTGGCGCGCGGGCCAAGAGCGCCGCCTTGGCCTCGTCCGCCGCTACGTGTCGCTGGAGGGCAAGCGCATCCTGGACATCGGGTGTGGCCTGGGCATGTATACCGAGGCCTTTCGCCGCTACACGCCCGACGTATTCGGCACAGAGGTCGAGCACGAGCGTGCGCGCCACGCCGCCGCGCGCGCCGCGTGCGTCGTGCAGGCAGTCGGCGAGGCCCTGCCCTTTCGCTCCAACGCTTTCGACGTCGTCTACAGCCACGAGGTGCTCGAGCACGTCTCCGATGACCGGCAGGTCGTGCGCGAGGCGGTCCGCGTCACCCGTCCGGGCGGGGCGATCGTGATCTATGTGCCGAACCGGCTGTGGCCCTTTGAGACGCACGGCGTCTACTGGCGCGGCACGTATCACTTTGGGAACATCCCCCTGGTCAACTACCTGCCCGATCCCGTGCGCAACCGGCTAGCCTGGCACGTGCGCGTCTACACCCGCCGCAGCCTGCGCGCCCTCTTTGAAGGGCTGCCGGTGCAGATCCAGGCCCACCGCACGGTCTACCCGGGGTTCGACAACGTCGTGCGCCGCTTCCCGACTGCCGGTCGCGTGATCCGGGCGCTCAGTTATCGCCTCGAAACGTGGCCGATCGCCGATCGGTTCGGCCTCTCACACCTTTTGGTCGTGCACAAGCGCGTCTCCCCATCCCCCTAGACCTACGTCCCGCCCTTTCGCCGCCCGCCATAGGACAAGCCGCGCACGCACGGGCGCTGACTGCGCGCCCCACACCACGTCGGAACGCCCGATCCTGGCGCCATGCCGGATTGCCACCCCAGTGACGATCTTGTAATGAATTAGTAATCTATGAGATAAGGACCTTGTGGTATGATAGTGGCGAACCGACACATTCTGTCGCCTACTGTGTACACGGAACTGGAGAGGGGGCACCCGGCCGGGTGATTGCTCCCTCTCCTTTTTTTGGGGCTCAAGGGTATGCACGTATGAACGGCTACAAGATCGCGGTCACTTGGATGCTGGTGGCGCTGCTGGCAGCGCTGAACGTCCTGGTCGTCATCGCCGATGACCCGGACGCCGCCACGCTGACCCCCACGCCTACGGAAACCGAGACGCCGTCTGATCCGCTGCCCGCATCGGCGACCGACCTATCCGGGAGTGAGACCTCGCTGGCGCCTGTCGTCGCCGAACCAACGCCGACGCCGGCGACAGCCTACATCGCCGTGCTGGTGGGCGAGGCGGTCGTCCCTGTCGGCGGGCGGGGCAGCACCGAGGTCTTTGTGTCTCTGGTCGACCTCCAGCGAGGGGTCCAGCAGTTTGCCCTGCGCCTGACCTTCGATCCCGACGTGATCCGGATCGCCGAAGACGGGGCGCCGCTGATCGCGACGCGCCCCTCCGTCCAGGTCGCCGAGGTCGACAACCAGGCAGGACAGCTGGTGATCGTCTACGAGGGCCAAGAGGACAGCCCGCTGCAGAGCACCGGCGACTGGCAAAGGGTCGCGACGATCACGTGGACCGCACAGCGGGAGGGCAAGTCCGTGGTCGGCATCGACCGTACCTCCCAGTTCGTCACTGCCGACGGGGAGGTCCTGACTCCTGATGCCGCGTACGACGGGGTCGTGTTCGCCCGTATCCCGGGCACATTCCGCGGCGCCGTCCACCTGCAGGGACGGACCGATCACGGCGGCGCCGTGGTGTCCGCTTCCTTGTCGAGCGCACGCGTGGATCGCACGACGACCGACAAGCAGGGGCAGTTCACGATCGAGACATCGCACGGCGAGGGCTTTTACACGCTCCGCGTCGCGATGCCGGGGTACGTGTCCGCCGAGAGCGAACACCCAATCAAGATCACGGTGGGCACGGTGCTGGACGTCGGCGAGATCGTGCTTCTCGGCGGGGACGTCAACGGCGATGACCAGGTCGACGTGCGCGACCTCTCCTTTGTGGCCTGGCACCTCGAGGACGACGACCCCCAGGCTGACATCAACGGCGACGGAGATGTGGACATCCTCGACCTGTCCTTGCTCGCCAGCAACTTTGGCCAAGTTGGGCCCAGTTCGTGGTAGGTGTTCGATCGGGACGGTTGCCGTAGCCAAGGGGATAGCGCGGCAACAGGGGGACGCTCCGTAGCAAAGTTGCGTATCAGGGTACGCCGATCTACTCAGTGGAGGTCCTACATGAAAAGCAACCGATTGATCAGCTGTGTGCTCATCCTGAGCCTCCTCCTCATGTTGCTGCCGGCAAGCGTCGTGGCAGACAGCCCCGCCATCGTCCGCTTCTCCCCATCGGACAGCTCTGTGGAGGTAGGCGACACCGTCATCGTTGACCTTATGGTCGACGATGCCCAGGACCTGTACGGGGCCGAGGTGCACGTCGCCTTCGACAAGGCGCGCCTGCAGGTGCTGGACGACGACCCGGTGGAGAGCGGCATCCAGATCCTGCCGGGCGACCTATTCCCCAAGTCCAACCCGAGCTACATCGCCGTGAACCAGGCAGACAATGCCGCGGGCACCGTCGATTTCGCGATCACGCTGCTCGCACCTGAGCTGCCGGTCACGGGCAGCGGCACCCTGGCATCGATCCGGTTTGCCGCGCGCATGGAGGGTACCGCGCAGCTCCAATGGACGACCGTCAAGCTCGCCGATCGCAGCGGTCAACAGCTCTCCCACACCGCGCAGAACAACGCGATCACGATCGCGGTACCGCCTACGCCTCCCCCTCCAGCCCCACCGTCGCCCGGCAACTGCACCGAGCTGATCGGCAACGGCGACTGCGAGGTGAACGCCTACTGGCGCATGCCGGTCACGCCGCACAAGGCCAACTATTCGACCGCCGACAAGCACGGGGGAGCGCGCTCGATCCGCCTGGGTGTCGAGCCGGGCGCCCCTGACGTCTACAGCCACTCTTCGGCCTACCAGACGATCCACGTCCCGGCAAACGCCAGCAGCGTCACCCTCTCCTTCTGGGCCAAGCGCATGACCCAGGAGACGCCCAAGGGGTGGGTCGATCCGACGCAAGACCTGTATGACCCCAAGGACATCATCGAGGGGACCGCTCAGCGCGGCGTGCGCGCGGTATACGACTGGCAGGAGGTCTTGATCCTGCAGGGAGGCTGCTACAACTGGCTGGCGACGCTGATGCGCGCGCGCAGCAACGACGGGGTGTGGGCCCAGTACACGTATGACCTGTCGGCCTTTGCAGGGCAGGACATCGTGGTCTACTTTAACGCGATCAACAATGGGAACGGGCTGCGCACCTGGATGTACGTCGACGACATCCACGTCCAGGCGTGCTACGACGCGCCCCCGTGCACCGAGTTGGTCCGGAACCGCAGTTTCGAGTGGACCTCGGCGTGGACGCTCACCACGACACCGCGGACGGCGAATTACAGCACTTCTGCCGCCCACACCGGCGCGCGCTCGATGCGCCTGGGCATCGTCCCGCCGACCGCCGATGTCTACAGCCACTCGTCCGCCTACCAGGCGATCGACGTGCCTGCGGGCGCGCCCAGCCCCAAGCTGACCTTCTGGTACAAAGCCTTCAGCGAGGAGGCGTCGCGCAGCAACTGGAAGTCCTATGACTGGTCGGGCTACGATCCCGCCGCCGTGATCGCGGGCGCGACGCCGGCGAGCAAGGGGACCGAGATCGACTGGCAAGAGATGCTGATCCTGGACCAGAACTACCACATCGTGAGCGGGGGCGTGGTCATGCGCCAGCTGCACAACGATGGCTTGTGGCGCCAGGTCAGCTATGACCTCTCGCCCTTCCGGGGCAAGCGCATCGTCCTCTACTTTAACGTCATCAACGACGGCAACGGGCGGCGGACGTGGATGTACGTCGACGACGTATCGGTCAACCTGTGCGGCTATAACATCCGCTTCGATCCCGCATCTACGCAGGTCGGGGTGGGCGCGACCTTCCACATGGACGTCCGCGTGGAGAACATCGCCAACCTGTACGGCGTAGAGACGACGGTTCGCTTTAACCCGGCGATCTTGGAGGTCGTGGATGCCGACGCCGGGACCGCCGGGGTGCAGGTCAACGCCGGCGACTGGTGGCCCACAGGGACACACATCGTCGTCAACTCGGCGGACAATGCCACGGGCCTGATCCGCTTCGCGGCATCGCTGCTCGCACCCATGAGCCCGCTCAACGGCAGCGGCGACGTGGTCTCGATCCCGTTCAAGGCCAAGGCGGCAGGCACGACGCCGGTGGCGTTTGACACCGCCAAGCTCGTCGACGCCACAGCCACGCCGCTCTCGGTCAACATGGCGGACGGGCAGGTCACGGTCACCACCAGCCAAGCCACGCTCAAGGGCCGAGTCCTGCTCGAAGGGCGCACGGACCACAGCGGCACGGCGGTCCAGCTCGAGGGTGGGCCGCTCGCCTACACGAATGCCAGCGGCGAGTACACGCTCGCCCACACGGCGGGGACCTACACGATCCACTTCTCCCACGCCTCGTACCTGGCCCAGTCCACGACGGCGACCGGGGTCGCCGGGTCGACGGTGACGCTGCCTACGGTCACGCTGCTCGGCGGCGACGTCAACGGCGACGGCGAGATCGACATCCTGGACCTGGTCGCGGTGGGCGCGCAGTTCGGGTCGACATCGCCCTCTCCGCCCGAAGCCGACATCAACGCCGACGGCGTGGTCGACATCGTTGACATCGTGCTCGTTGCCAAGAACTTCTGACGCAAAACGGGCCCACTCAACCCCTGCGTTGGGTGGGCCACCATCCAGATGCCAACCCTTCGGGGACAGAAAGGAGCGGATTTGCATCGATACGGCTGGTACCCATTCTTTATGTCCCAGACTTTGGTCCATACCTACAAAGGAGATTAGAATGAAAGCAAGAACGCGCGCCTTCACATTCGCCCTGGTCTTGGTACTGGCACTGGCGTTGGCCCCGGGCAGCGCAGCTGCTCAGAAATGGCCCGCCCCAACTGCCGCCGTGATCGACCCGCCCAACGTGGTCTTTAACGGCTTCGCGGACCGCAAGAGCATCACGATCGAGGTCGAGCAGGTGTACAGCTTGTTCGCCGCCGACTTTACGCTGACCTTTGACAGCAGCGTGATCAGGGTCATCGACTGGACCTCGGGCTCAGCCTGGGATCACGCCGACACCTCCGGCGCGCCGCAGGTCCAGCTCAGCGCGGACACGCTGACCTACATCAACACGCGCTTTGGCAGCTCGCTCGACATGCAGGAACGCGTGGAGCTGGCGACGATCACCTTTGAGAGCGTCGTCTCAGAGGCCTTCATCCAGCCGTTCGGTCTCACGGTGAACGTCGCCGAAAAGTCGGGCATCATCCACGCTGTTCCCGTCCCAGTCGTCGCGACCTACGAGGTGATCCGGGCGTCGGGTGTCCGCGGGCAGGCGCTGTGGCCCAGGCCCGTCACCGATCACAGCTACATCCCCGTCCAGGTGACCGACAAGGCAGGCAACGAGATCGGCCTGAACATGACCGACGTGAACGGCTTCTATCCTGATCCTGGTTTTCCCGGGTACGCGCCATTCCCGATCATGCCGGAGGGCGGTCAGCTGCGCATCAACCCGATGGTCGGCGCCCACGACGGCGGGCTACCCTTCGGGCGCATCCCGGCGCTGGAGACGCGCCTGACGGACTGCGAGTACAACGCAAACCTGAGCGCGTCGGCGGTGAGGCTGGTCGGAGGTGACGTCGCGCCGATCCATCCGCACATCACGGGCGACAACAAGATCGACATCCTCGACCTGGTGCTCAGCGCCTCGCGGTTCGGCGCCGCCCCGACCGACGCGAACTTTGATGGTTGGTTCGACGGAGATGCCAACCGCGACGGCGCGGTCGACATCCTCGACATCGTGATCATCGCCAACAACTTTGGCATGGAGGGGCCGATCTGCGAGCCCTGCCCGCCCGCTTGCGACCTCTGCCAGTAGCGGCACGGTTCGCGGGCTGGGCAGAACCGCTCGCGTACCTGCGACCGTAGGGGCGACCACAGGGGTCGCCCCTCTCGGGCCACACGCGGCCTTACCCACGATAGCTGGGGGGAGAAAAGAGCCAGACACGTGAGAGAACTGAGGACCTGGGCCACACTGCTCTCCGTCGTCGCCCTGATCGCGGGGCTGCCGCTCGCGTCTGCGCTCGCCGCAGGCACGGTGGCGCAGCTGCTCCCTGCGACGCAGACGATCGCTGTCGGCGCGACGACGACGGTTACCTTTCACGTTGCGGATGTGGACGACCTGTACGGTTTCCAAGCCGAGATCGCGTTTGACCCCGCGGTGCTCGCGGTGGTCGACGCCGACGCGGGCACGCCGGGCGTGCAGGTCGGACTGGGGTCATGGCTGGAGCCAGACTTTGTGTTCCGCAACGACGCCGACAACAGCACGGGCATCATCACGCTTGCGCTCTCCCAGCTGGCGCCGAGCCCGGCAGTCAGCGGCAGCGGCGATCTGGCAACGATCACGTTCCACAGCCTGGCGATGGGGGTCAGCTCGATCCGCTTCACCGACCTCACACTCGCCAACGTGGGCAGCAACGTGATCGCAGCCACACACCAAGACGCACAGCTTGCCGTCTCGGATGGCACACCGCTGCCGACCCCGACGCCGACCCCGGCGCCGACAGGCACCCTGCTGACCCTGCGCGATGCTGGCTCGGTCGGACCGACGGTGGTGGAGGTGTGGGTAGAAGACATCGCGGGGTTCCACAGCGTGGACTTGAGCCTAGGCTACGACCCGTCGATCCTCCAGGGCGTGGCTGTCGAACCGGGCGCAGCCTTTACCGACTATCCGAGCCAATGCACGGTCTCTTCGGCAAGCATCGGGGGCGGGATCGTCGACTTTACAGCCACGATGGTCTGCATCGCCCTGGACGGGGACCTGCACCTGGCGACGATCACGTTCGACACCAAGGACTGCGGGACGAGCCCGCTGGCGTGGATCGACTCGCAGCTGCTGAACGTGAGCGGCGACCCGATCGCGCACACTGCGCTCGACAGCAGCATCTTGCCGTACGGATGCGTCGCCGGAGCTGCCGGGCAGGCATTCTTGGAAGGACGAGCCAACCACGGGGCGATCGAGGTCACGTTGGTGGACGGCACATCCGAAAGCACGCAGACAGATGCCGATGGCGCCTACAGCTTTGGCCCGTTGTATGCGGGCACGTACGACCTGATCATGTCTCACCCGCTCTACCTGCCTGCCCAGGTGGTCGACTGCGCGTTCGAGAGCAACGGCGTGGTCACACTGCCGGACGTCACGCTGCTAGCTGGGGACCTGAACGGGGACAAGGTGATCGACATCAGCGATCTCGCCCTCGGCGGCGCCAACTTTAACACCGAGAGCACGGTAGCCGACATCAACGGAAATGGCTACGTCGACATCTTTGACATCGTCCTGATCGGCAAGAACTTTGGGGCCACGGGGCCCGTGATCTATGAGTGCACGCCCTGACCGCGTGTCCCCTGCCCATCGTGCCTGAGCGGCACAGCGCGCACGGGGCGCTGCACAGTGTGCAGCGCCCCGTGTCCCGTCGTGACAAAACCGTAATCAAACCTTAACCACAGCTCCCGATCAGCTGTGCTAGAATGGATCCAGGCGCGAGGGCGCACGCGGCGCGTTTCCGCTCGGTCGTCCCTGCGCCACGAGGAACTGCGCCCTGACGCAGGCAGTGGTCCTGACGGAGGCATGATGCCGTACCGCCGCTATGCGATCGCGATCTTGTCCGTGCTCCTGGTGCTCGCGCTGCCCTGCACCGTCGGGGCGCAGCGTACACTGGCAGAGTGGACGATCCTGGTCTACCTCGACGCGGACAACAACCTCGAAAAGAACGCGATCGACGACTTTCTCGAGATGGCGGCAGTCCCATCCAGCCCGGCGGTCAACGTCGTCGTCCAGTTCGATCGCATCAACGGCTATGACAGCCGCTATGGCGACTGGGCACAGACCCTGCGCTTCCGCGTCACGCAGGGCATGACCCCAGAACCGGCGCACGCGCTCGCCGACCTGGGCGAGGCCAACATGGGCGATCCCCAAACCCTGACCGACTTTTATGCCTGGGGGCGCGCCGCATATCCTGCTCGGCGCACAGCGCTCGTGATCTGGAACCACGGCGATGGTTGGCGCGCCGCTGCCGCGCTCAAGGAGCAGCGCAAGGCGATCGCCTGGGACGATACAAACGGAGGCGACGCGCTCGACCTGGCGGAACTGCGCGGCTCCCTGTCTGCGGTCACGGGCGGCGGCGCGCACCCGATCGACCTGCTCGCCTTCGACGCCTGCCTGATGGCGATGATCGAGATCGACGCCCAGATGCGGCCCTACGTGGGGGTGCGCACTGCCTCGGAAGAGACCGAGCCCGGCACCGGCTATCCCTTTGACGCGATCCTGGGCGACCTGGTCGCGCACCCGACGTGGGATGCGGTCCAGCTGGGCGAGCGGATCGTCACGCGATACTACGAGGAGTACGGTGGGGAGACGCAGTCCGCCGTCGATCTGGGCGCGGGCTATGCGACCCTGATCGCTGCAGTCGACCAACTGGCGGGCGCCCTGATCGCGAACCAGGCAGCCCTGGCGAATGCGCTGCGCACGGTGCGCAGCGAGGTGCAGCAGTTCCAGGTCCACTATGTCGACTTGCGTGACTTGAGCGAGCGGTTGGCGGATGCGACTGCGATCGACGCCGTCGACCGGGCGGCGGGCGCTGTCGTGGACGCCGTAGAGGGCGTTGTCCTCGCCGAGCGCCACGGCGGCTACTGGCCCGGCGCCAACGGGATCACGATCTACTTTCCCGCCCAGCCCAGCGCGTGGGACAGCGCCTACGACGGCGAGAACGGCTATCTGGCGTTCACCGCAGACACGCGGTGGGACGACTTTCTCGTCGCCTACCTCAAGGCCTCTGAAGCGTGCGATCCAGACCCCTATGAGCCGGACAACGCGCCCCAAGACGCTGCCCCGATCGGGGTCGATGGCGTCCCACAGTCCCACGGCTTTTGCCCCGAGAGCGACGCCGCAGACTGGGTCTCCTTTGCCGCTCAGCAAGGGCGCACCTACACGATTGAGACCTCTGACCTGGAAGCCTACAGCGATACCGTGATCCGGCTGTACGACGTCGACGGGCGCACGCTG
Source organism: Anaerolineae bacterium (assembly GCA_016929775.1). Next base: position 26,199 of record JAFGIE010000059.1, on the reverse strand, counting down.
CTCGCCGAAGACGACGACAGCGGCGCGGGCTGGGCGTCCCGCCTCGCGTGGACCAGCCCCGCGACAGCCCGCTACTATGTGCAGGTCAGCGAATACTTTGGTCGCACCGGCGCCGACTCGGGCTATGCGCTGCGGGTCACCGAACAGACACCCTCGTGCACGCCGGATCCCTACGAACCGGATGGCAGTCCGGCGGGCGCCCCGCCGATCGCCGTCGGCGCGCGCCAGGAGCGCAACTTTTGTGGCGCCGGCGACGTCCTCGACTGGGCAGCCCTTGAGGCGATCGCGGGGCAAGCGTACGCGATCGAGACGAGCCAGCTGGGCGCGCGCGCCAACACCGTGCTCGCCCTGGTCGACGTCGACGGGACGACGGTGCTGCGCACCGACGACGACGGCGGCGCCGAGCCCTTCGCCTCGCGCATCGACTGGGTCTGCCCTGCCGGTGGGACCTACTACCTCCGCGTCCACGAAGCCGCTGCCCGGACCGGGCCCGACACAGCGTACACCCTCTCTGTCGCCGCCCTGCCGCTGACCATCCGCGGCGCCGCGCGCATGCAGGGGCGCAGCGCGCACGACGGGATCGCGATCCTGGTCGCCCCGCACGCCGTGACGACGACGACCGACCTCACGGGCGCGTTCGCGATCCAGGCGACCGCTCCCTGCACGGTCACCGCGTCGCACCCTGGCTACCTGCCCGCCACATGGACGATCGGGGCGGCAGCGAGCCCGGAGATCACCTTGACGCCCGCCACCCTGTGGGGCGGCGACATCAACGGGGACCGCACGATCGACATCCTCGACATCGTCTACATCGGCGCGCAGTTCGGCGGGCACGACCCGCTGGCGGACCTGAACGGCGACGGCAGCGTCGACATCCTCGACATTGTCCTCACCGCCAGCAACTTTGGCAAAGAAGGCTGAACCAGGCGCGATCTAGCGCACGCGCACCCGTCCCGAACCCTGGTCGATCACCAGCACGATCTGCTGCTCCGCGGTGTCCCAGTTCTCCGACTCCCAGACCCCGTCGTCGTCGCTCTCGCCAGAGACCAGATCAAACCGCTCGCCGGGCTGAAAGCTGCCCGTCCCCGCATCCAGCTCGATCCGCGCCCCGACGCTGGGCGGCACGACCAGGGTCAACCCCCCCGAACCGCCATCGATCACGGCGCTGAACGAGCTTTGCGCCGGCAGGGACAGGTCGACCGAGCCCGAGCCGACGTCGAGCTCGAGGGCGCCGATCTGCAAGCCGCTCAGGTCCAACTCGCACCCACTCGATCCGGCGTCGACCCGCAGGTCGAGCAGCGCCCGGGGGCTCAGCTCCACGTCCCACCGCCGGTCCGCCTCAGCGATCGACCCGAGTGGGCCGAACGGGCCAAAGGGCGGACCCGAGTAGGTCCTGTCCAGCCGGACGTCGGCGTGATCGCCGCGGGTGACGACCTCGAACACCAGCTCCCCCGCGTAGGCGATCTCGCCCTCGATCAGATTGGGCGAATCGTCCAGCGATCCGATGTAGGCGCGCACGCTGTCCAAGTCGAGCTCAACGTCTGCGCGCGTCACATCGCCGAGCGGATGCTCGACGTGCCGGACCTGCCACTCTGCGGGCGCCGTCCACTCGGACACCACGGGCAGGTACTGCGCAAACAGGACCAGGGCGACCACGCCGCCAACCAGGACCAGCATCAGCAGTCCGTTCACGATCGCGCCCGCCGCGGATCGCCGCCCGATCAACACGTCCACGCCAAGGGCGATCAGAAGCAGGGGCCATAGCCGCCACAGCAGGTTCCACGAGGACCAGGACACATACCCCAAGTTCGACAGCAACAAGAGCACGCCGGCGCCGATCAGCACCATTGGCCAAAAGACGGAGGGCATGCGCCGCTGCCGCGCCCGGGCGGGAGGCGGTGGGGGCGCCGCCTCCGCTGGCGCGGGCGGCACGCGCGCAATTGGCGGCGCCGGGGGCGGCAGCTCCTCGACCACCGTGGGCGGTTCCTCGGCGAGCGCGGTCTCGTCCGCGCTCAGATCCAGTTCCTCTTCGGGTACCGGCGCGCCCGGCGGCGCCTTGAACACCGGTTCTCCGATCTCTCTCGTCGTTCGGTTTTCATCTGACTCGTGATTGTCCGACATATGCCCTCCCGGTCTGTGCGCTGGTACATCTCACTTTTCCCTATACGCGTTGTGCGCACAAGAGTTGCACAGACCCCTACCTGGTCGGTGACGCACAGGGTTTACGCAACCTTAACCTGCCATTAACCCGCCTATAACGACGGGTTAACCATCAGAGGCTATACTGGCTGTGTACGATCAATGGCCCGCCCTCTTGAACCAGGAGAGAACCACGAATGGAGATCGCTGAGCTAGCCTCAACATACGCGCGTGCGCATGGTCGCCTGGAGCAGGTCTTTCTCGCGGCGCCCACGGTGGCGTTTGACTCGCAGTCTCGCTTTGTGTTCTTGGGCGACTGCCACCGCGGTAACGGTGGGCGCACAGATGCCTTTGCGGTAAACGAGGACCTTGTTTGCCACGCCTTGTCGCACTATTTCCGGGCGGGGTTCACCTACGTCGAGGTGGGCGACGGCGATGAGTTGTGGCAGAACCGCTGCTTCAACGACATCCGCCGCGCGCACGGGCGCACGTACGATCTGCTCCACCGCTTCCACGCAGACGGGCGGCTGGCGCCCGAGAAACAGGTCGACTGGCTACGGCCCGTGCTCGACGCGCAGCCTGACGCCCGGCTGGCGATCGTCGGAGATGGCCCCGCGCGTGCGGAACTCGAGGTGTTGTTCTCTGGCACCCCGACGACGTTTACCGGTTATCTGCGGGGCGCCGATCTCGCGCACGCCTACGCCTCCGCCGACGTCTTTGCCTTTCCCTCTGCCAATGAGACGTTCGGCAACGTCGTCCTCGAGGCGATGGCTTCCGGGCTACCCGTGGTAGTGCCCCGTTCCGGTGGACCCGTCGATCACGTCTTTCACGATCTGAACGGCTTGTTGTCTGATCCAGACAACCCGTCTGACTTTGTGTGCCAGGTCGAGCGCCTGCTGGACAATCCCGATCAGCGAAGGAGGCTGGGACTGGACGCTCGCGCCTATGCAGAGAAACAGAGTTGGTGCACCATCCTCGACCGCCTGCTGGCTGATCTGGAGCAAGTCGCGCACCTCACAAGACGGTCGCTTCGCGCTCAAACATGGCGAGTTCCTCCGCCTGACTCCTCAGTCGTTGCGTGAGCCGTGGCACATAGCGCGCCGCATCCGCGGGCTGCAGCGCCTGGAGGCGCACCAGCTCGCTATAGACCGCATCCATCTCGTTCGCCAGGCTGAGGAGCTGCGCCTCGACCCGGTCGAGATGTCGGGCGATCGTCTCGGTCTCGCGCATGCGCTTGTCGAGCGCGCGCTGCGACTCGGCGTACTCGCGCGCGACCAAGGGATCGTCTGCGCGGACCAGGGCGGCATCGATCTGGCGCTGATCCGCCTGATCGTCGCGCCGGAACGTAGAGACCAACCGGTAGTTCTCGAGCGCAGTCATGCGCACGCAGAGGCCATGTGCCTGCTCGGCTAGCTCGTCGATCGCCTCCCGAACCGGCTCGATCGTGCGCCTGAGCGGCGGCGAGATGGCGTTCAGGCTGTTGAACGTATTGAGCTGCACCTGGGCCACGCGCTCAAAGTAGCGCCGGAAGCGACGCGCGAGCGGCGCACGGTTGCGGATGCGCCAGCGGAACTGCACTTCTGGATCGCGAGCGACGGCCGACACCATCACTGCCCACAGCGCCAGGCCGACCGGCGTGAGCCACCACGCCGACAGCAGTCCCGCGGCGATGGCAAGGCCGAGCATGCCCAGGTTCAGAGGATGCAATAGGCCGATTGCGATCGGAGAGCGCATGCTACACGTCCGCCCACGCCACGATGACACGCATGATCGGGCGCCTAGAAAAAGGTCGCGATCTTGGCATAGACCTCATAGATCGTCTCCGGATCCCCCTCGTACTCTCTCCCCCCCGTGGTCTCGGCGATCTCGCGCAAGACGGCGCGATCGGCATCCTGTCCGAAGGCAATCGCAAAGATCTTGGTGGCATCTCCTGCCTCGCTCTGGCTCGCGATCCGCTCGCGCAGCTGCCGCAGGGTGATGTTCGAGGCTGTGTCTGCGCCGTCAGATAGGATGACCATGGCGCGGATGTGCTTCGGGTCGCCCTGCTCCTCCAGGCTGCGGTACGCCGCCTGCACGGACTCGTAGAGCAGCGTATTGCCCCCTTCGACAATCCCCGAAACCCGGGTCTTGACCTCGGCGCGCTTGCTGCCCAGCGGCGTGAGCGGCGTGAGTGAGACCATCTCTTTGTTAAAGAGGATGATCTGCAAGCGGTCCCGATCGTCGAGCAGATCGATGAACTGCACCAAGCTGGCGCGTGCCGCCACGATCTTGTCGCCTCCCATGCTGCCCGAGATGTCCATTGCCACCACGAGATCTACGGGCTTTTTCACCTCGCGCCACAGCTTCTGGATGGCTGAGATGATCTCCGCTGGTGGAACGGCGAGCACGGTCTGCGGTTGCGTGGGATCGACACCGTGCTGAGCGTCGAGCGGCGCAGCCAACTTGATCGAGAGGTCAGCCGGACGGAAGCCGAGCGCAACCGACGAAAGCTGCTGCGGTCGATCGAGCAAGTAGTCGCCAAAGATCTCTGCCGCCGCACGCTCTTCCTCGTCCACCCAAGGCGCGTTCAGGATGGCGTAGGGATGGTTGCTCCAGAAGGTGCCCTCGCGCGGATAGATCGCTACCACTGGCAATTGCGCGCTCTCGCCGGCGAGCCGCTTGCTCTCCTGGGCCACCACCAGGTTCTCATACATGACCGCCGCACTCAGGTACGATGGCCCGCGCTCGAACATGCGCGTCGCAAAGAACCCAGTGCTCGTCCCATAGTGGATCACGCCGCTCTCGACCCTAGTCATGAATTCCTTCAGCGCAGGCGAGGCGAGGTCTTCAAGGGCCAGGTTGCGCTGCTTCCCAGTGCCGGCATAGGCCTCGGCGATCACAGAGACAAGGCCACTGTTGCTAAAGTTGGGGTGCGTGTGCCCGAACTTAAAGCTGCCCCACTCGGGATAGCCGTATGCAGCCCAGCCATCGTCCGACATGGCCATGTTGGCGATGTCACTCCACCCCAACGACTTCTCGGGCCAACCCAGCGCACGCGCCATAGGCTCCCACATCGCGATCACCACCGGGCTGAGCACCAGGTCCGGTGGGTCCTGCTCGACCAGGTCCTCGGCGTGCTCACAACTGCGCCATGCGGCGTTGGCGACAGGGATATAGATCGAGGAGGCAGGGCTCCACACGGTCGGTTGGAGTTGTCCCGCGACGATCTGTTCGGCAGACTCGATCGAGCCCATCGGCGTCGCCTCGACCTCGATCACGCTCCCCGCTGCGGTGCGGTGCTTGGCTTCGTTGAAGGCCTCGACCAGCGGTTCGAGCCACTCCTCCTTCTCGGAACCATAGACGATGCTGACCGTGACTCGCTTGGCAGAGAGCGCGTCGATCACATCGCATCCGGAGAGCAGCGGGACAAACGCCGCCAGGAGCACGAGCACGTAGCGCTTTAACATCGGTCATCCTCCGCAATCCCGCGCTGGCGTGGGCTACGGCTGTACATTCCGCGCCCAGAACTCCAGCAGCGTGTCCAGCACGTGTCCAGGGGGTACCTCGACCTCGGGCGGGAGCGAGACACGCAACCCGTTGCCTGCATAGCGCTCCCACGGGCTGCCCGGCTGTGCCAGCGGTACGTTGGGGTCGACCGGTCGAAATCCGTACCGCAACAGGGCCACTTGCTGTATCTCAGGACCGGTCAGGAACGCGAGAAAGCGCTCCGCCGCCTGCGTTTCGTCGGCGCTGACCCAATCGGCCTCGACAACACAGAAGGGATGATCGCTCACCGAGGTCGCGGGCGGGTAATAGATCGCCAGCTCACCGTACCGTCCTATGGCGTTCTCGGCATGCTCGATCGCCGTGGCCTCGTACACTGCGACAAGATCGTACATGCTCGGTCCATAGGCGATGATCTCTTGCATGTACGTGCCCGTGCTGTCGCCAAACTTGGACACCGCGTGTTCGAACGCGATCAGCCACTGCTGGTACGCAGCGTCGGTCAGGATCTCCTCCGCCGTGAGCCCGCTGCTTCTCCCAAAGTAGTCGTAGGTCATCAACAGCACCGTCTGCAGCCCGCTGTTTGACTTGAGTGGCGTCGTGTGCCCGAACTTGATATATCCCCATTCGGAATGTCCATACGCAGCCCAGCCGCGTGGGTCGGTCAGCGCATCGTACATGTGCTGCCATAGCGATCCGTTGGCGCCCTGCGCCCACAGCACATCGGCGCGTTCCTTCCACGACACCAGCACAAGCGGCGAGCGCAGCACGGGGCGACAGCGCTGCGTATCCGCCCGGTTGACCACCGGATACCCATATCGTGCTCCCGATGCGTCTTGCAGGATCGAGAGCTGCAGCGAACTGGCAGGGCTGATCAGATCGGGCTGTGCCCGTCCCTCGAGCACGGCAAGCACCATCTCACGCGAGCCCATCTTTTGCGTGCTGATCTGCACCGGATGTCCCCGCACGTAGGGACGCGTGTCGTAGTAACGCTCGATTGCCTCCTCTAGCCAAGCCGCCTTTTCGGTCGAGTAGAGCAGCTCGACGACGACAGGTTCGGGCGGCGGCAGGACCAGGTCGCGCAGCGGTGCATAGGCCAAAGCGCGCACAGGAGGAGAGATCATCGCTGCAACCAGTACGCCGAACGAGAGCGCAGCATACACGCCAAACAGGATCCGGCTGACGCGTGGAGCAGTCGGGGGAAATCCCTCCATTGCTGGTCGCCCTCCTTTGTGCACTGGTGAGCGCTAGCTCAGGCTGTCTACCCAGGCCTCGACCTGCGCCTTGATCCGGTTCCGTACTGCCCGGAACACGCTCAGCCGCTCCTCTTCCGTACCCACCGCGGCGGCGGGATCCACCAATGCCCAGTGTATGCGCTGACCGACCCCAGGAAAGGTACGAGGGCAGTTCCGTTCCGCGTCCTCACAGACTGTGATCAGGTAGCCAAAATGCTCCCGCCCCATGTACTCTAGGACGTCTTTCGAGCGCTGACCATTCAGGTCGAGCCCCAGTTCAGCCATCACCTGCCTAGTCATGGGATGGATCCCCTTGGGCTGCAACCCAGCGCTGTAGGCGTCGAACCGATCGCCAGCATAGGCGCGCAAGAACGCCTCAGCCATCTGGCTGCGCGCCGAATTGCCCGTGCACAGGAACAATACGCGGATCTTGGCCATATCCGTCCTCATTGTCCGTTCTCCGATCCCAACCCAGTGCGGCGGCAGACTTGAATCGAGCACGAGAACGCCGCGAGCCCTGCAGCCAGAACAACTGGCTGAGGAGGCTATCCAAGGCTCTCCAGACTCTCTTCGTGATCCATCTCGATCAAGCGTCCGGTCGCAGTAAAGATCGTGCGCTCGCAGATATTGGTCACCCGGTCGGCGGCGCGCTCCAGGTTGTGCGCCGCCCAGAGCAGGCAGTTTGACTGCTCGATCGTGCTCGGGTCGTCGATCACGTACGTGATCAACTCCCGGTAGACCTGTTGATAGAGCGCGTCCACTTCGTCGTCCTCCTCGGGAATAGCCTGCGCCAGCGCTACATCGCGGCGCACGAACGCGTCGAGTGCGCGGTGGAGCATCGACCCGGCGCGCTCTGCCATGATCGGAAGGTCGATCAGCGGCTTCATCAGCGGTTCTGGCCCCAGCATCAACTGGATGCGCCCGATGCCCTTGGCATAGTCGCCGATCCGCTCCAGCTCGCCTGCGATCTCGAGCACCGCCGCCAGCGTGCGCAGATCGGTCGCCATCGGCTGTTGGGTGGCGATCAGGGCCAGTACCTCCGCCTCGATCGCGTACCGCTTGCTGTTGACCAGGCGATCCTCTGCGATGACCTGGCGCGCGCGCTTGTGGTCGCGGTACTTGAGCGCGCGCACCGACTCGGCAAGGGCACGCTCCACCACGCTGCCCAGCACGAGCAGTTCGTCCTGCAGCCGGCGGAGGTCGCGATCAAACGTCTCCCGTGGCATAGATAAAGCCCTCCGTCGTCGGGTCATCGGCTTGCCGCAGGTAGGCCAACACGCGTGCACGGATGTCATCCCGTACCTGGCGGAATACCGCCATCCGCTCCTCGGTGTCGCCGCTGGCTTGTGCGGGGTCGGGAAAGCTCATGTGTACGACCCGTCCTGGCCCCAGCCAGGCGGGACAGTTCTTGGCAGCCCGATCGCAGACTGCGATCACGCGGTCAAAGGTCGCATCCGCGTACTCGTCCACCGACTTGCTGCGCTGGGCCGAGATGTCGATCCCGATCTCCGCCATTGCGCGCACGGCAAGGGGATGCACATAGCCCGATGGATGCGTGCCTGCGGAGAAGGCCTCCCAGGCGTGCGCCAGCACAAAGTTCACGAGGCCTTCGGCCATCTGGCTGCGGCACGAGTTGCCCGTACAGAGGAATAGGACCTGCTGCCTGTTCATCCGAACCGTCCTGTCACATAGTCTTCCGTCGCCCTCTCACGCGGGTTGGTAAAGACCTGCTTGGTGGGTCCATACTCGACCAGGTAGCCCGCACGGGAAGGGTGCATGTTGAAAAACGCCGTGTAATCCGAGGCGCGCGCCGCCTGCTGCATGTTGTGGGTGACGACGATGATCGTATAGTTCCGCGCCAGGTCGCGCATCAGCTCCTCGATGCGCAGCGTGGCGATCGGGTCGAGTGCAGAGGCAGGCTCGTCCATGAGGATGATCTCGGGCTTCACAGCGATCGCACGCGCGATACACAACCGCTGCTGCTGCCCTCCCGACAGCGACAACCCGCTCCGGTCGAGGACGTCCTTGACGTCCTCCCACAGCGCAGCCTGCCGCAGCGAGCTCTCGACCAGCTCGTCCATGTTCTCCCTGTAGCCGTTGATCCGCGCGCCCCAGGCGACGTTCTCGTAGATGCTCTTGGGGAACGGGTTCGGCTTTTGAAAGACCATGCCGATCCGCTGGCGCACGCGCACCGGATCGATGTCCGTCTCGTAGATGTTGGCGCCCTCGAACAGCACCTCCCCCGCTGTCCGCACGGAAGGGACCAGCTCGTTCATGCGGTTGAACGCACGGAGCATGGTGCTTTTGCCACACCCGGAAGGCCCAATGATCGCCGTCACCTTTTGGCGCTCGATCTTGAGGTTCACGTCGTCGATCGCCATAAAGTCCCCATAGTACACGCGCAGATCCCGCGCTTCGATCGCGTACCTGCCATTTGTCGACGCTGGCTCTTGAGACATCACTATCCTCACTACACGCGGCGGCTGAAGCGGTTTCGCAGCAGGATCGCCGTCGCATTCATACTGAGCAGCAACACCAGCAGCACCACGATCGCCGCGGCGGCGATGTTGCGGAACACGTCCTGCGGGCGCGCCGTCCACTGAAAGATCTGGATCGGCAGGGTCGTGAACTTGTCAAAAGGGCTGCTCGGGTCAACCGTGATGAACGTCGACGCGCCCACGACCACCAGCGGCGCTGTCTCGCCGAGCGCGCGCGAGATGGAGAGAATGGTCCCCGTGAGGATGCCCGGCAGCGCACTGGGCAGCACGTGGTGCCACACCGTCTGCCAGCGCGTCGCCCCCAGACCATAGCTCGCCTGTCGCAGCGAGCTGGGCACCGCCTTGATCGCCTCCTGCGCGTTGATGATGATCACCGGCAGGATGAGCAGTCCCAGCGTCAGGCCCGCCGACAAGATCGTCCGCCCGTTGGCGCTCGCCGGATCGGTCGCGCCAAAGAGTGCGCCGCTCGTCAGCGGCTCGAGGAGGCGCACAAAGATCGCCAGTCCCAGCATGCCATAGATGATCGACGGCACCCCTGACAAGTTGTTGATGTTGACCTGGATGATGCGGTTCACAAAGGCTTCGCCCGCGTATTCCTCCAAGTAGATCGCCGCGCCCACGCCGATTGGAAAGGCAAACAGGAACGCGATCAGCACCGTCCACACTGAGCCCAGGATCGCTGTGCGCACGCCTGCCTTCATCGCGTCGCCCGACTGCGGCGCGGACACGAAAGCAGGATCGATCCAGCTTTCAAAGCGCACTTGCGCATCGGGATGCCTCTCTGCAGCCTCAGCCAGCACTTGGTTCCTGCGCAGAAGAGAGTCGAGCAATGACCACTGCTCAACTACCTGCGGAGCGACGACGCGCTCGATGACCAGATCGTACACATCCTCGCGCGTCCGCTCCTCGAACGGTTGATCGTTCTCCAGGCGGCGGTAGAGTCCCTTCGAGACCTTTGCCTGTAGGATTTGAACCAGATCGTCCTTGGGCAGCTCTTCGAGCGGGAGGGCTGAGAGGGAGGCAGGATCGACCTCGTTCTCCAGCGCCACATAGCCGAACAGGTTGTTGACGATCGTCGCCAGCAGCGCCATCAGGGCAACGATGCCAATGATCGTCGACGCCTGGAACACGATCTGCCAGAACCGTCCCCGCCGGTGGCGCCGCTCCAGGTCAGGCTGATAAGCTGCGCCTTGCTGTGCCTCAGAAAAGCGCGATGCGTCGCGGCGTGCTTTCACTCGTACACCTCCCGGAAGCGGCGCACGACCTGCTGGCTGAGAACGTTGAGCCCCAACGTCATCAAGAACAGCAGCAGGCCAATGGCAAACAGGCTGTTATAGTCCAGCGAGTCATAGCTCAGGTCTCCGCCACTGATCCGCACGATATGCCCGGTCATGGTTTCCGCAGCTTTGAAGGGATTAAACGTAAAGGCAGGCCCCGCCCCGGCGGCGATGGCGACGATCATGGTTTCACCGATGGCCCGTGAGGCGGCGACAATGAACGCCGCGGTGATCCCCGACAGCGCCGCTGGCACAACCACCTTGAGCGCCGTCTCCAGGCGCGTCGCGCCCAGCCCATAGGCGGCTTCGCGCAGCGAGCGCGGCACGGCGCTCAATGCGTCCTCGCTCATCGAACTGACCAGGGGGATGATCAGGATCCCGATCACGATCCCCGCCGAGGCAGTGTTATAGATCTCGACCGTCTCGATGCCAAAGACCAGCCGCAGCAGAGGCGTCATGAAGGTCAGCGCAAAGTACCCATAGACCACGGTCGGGATCCCCGCCAGGACTTCCATGATCGGCTTGAGCAGGCTCCGCGCGCGCGCGGACGCGTACTCGCTCATATAGATCGCCACGCTCAGGCCGATGGGCAGCGCCACCAGCAGGGCAGTGAGCGAGGTGATGAGCGTTGCATTGACCAACGACCAGATCCCGAACTTGCCGATTTGCGGGTTCCACTCGGTCTTGCCAAGGAACTCGGCGAGGGTAACGCGGCGCGATTTCTCGATCTCGACGCCGGTTTCGTGCGGCACGATCTGACTGCCCTGCAGCCCGCGCTCGACAGTGATCCGATCCCCCACGATCGAGACGACGCGCATCACTTCGAGGTTGACGCGGATCGTATCGCCCACCCTCAGGGCAGCGCCCGACGACCCAACCCCAAAAGCCGTCCACTGCGCCGGGATGTCCTCAGCCAGAGACTTGTTGGTCTGCTCCCACTGCTGGCGCGTAAAAAAGAGCAACGACTCCTTGCCCAGCTCGTACACGATCCCGATCGTGACCAGGATCGACAGTGCGCCGCACAAAAAGAGAAAGCCCTGCACCAGGGACTCCCCGATGCGCGGGCGACGCCGCAGGCTTGCTCGCTGGTCGATCGCCTGACTTGGTATTTCGCCCACTGAACTGCCCTCAATGGCCTGACTCGACATCTCGCTCACCTTAAAGAGGGTGATTGGTGCGCATCTGCACACCAATCACCCCACAGCCGGTCACCCGTTCACCTGCTCGCTGCGCGGGGACTTGCTTCCTATGGCATCGCGTCCAGCCAGGCCTGCTGGGCTGACTGAAGCGCCGCCTCTGGCGCGGGAAAGTACCCCACATCCACCACTTCCTCGTCCACGTAGGTCAGGAAAAAGTTGATATACGCCGCGACCTGCGGCTTTTCAGCCATGATCCTGGCGTCCGAGTACATGAACAGGGGGCGCGACAGTGGATAGCTGTTATTATCCACGTTCTCGCGCGTCGGCGCCACACCTTCCACCGACAGCACCTTCAGCGTATCGACGTTCTCGGCATAGTACGCGTACCCAAAGTACCCGATCGCGTACGGGCTGCCCAGGATGCCCTGTACCAGCACGTTGTCGTCCTCGCTCAGCTGCGTGTTCGAGGCGCTCAGGTGCGGGGTCTCGTCCTTGTCGAACACCTCTTCTACGAAAAAGTCGAACGTCCCGCTATCTGTGCCCGGGATGAAGCGCAGGATCGGCTCGGCGGGCCAGTCGGCGTTCACGTCCGCCCACGTCTCCGCGGCATCCGAAAAGATCAATGCCAGCTCTTCCAGCGTAGTGTCCGTGATAAACGTGTTCGCCTGGCTCACGACGACCGCCAGCGCGTCGGTGCCAACGCGGAATTCGATCGGGTCGCGCCCAATCTCCCCACATGCCGCACGCTCCGCATCCTTGATCGCGCGGCTCGCGTTCGCGATGTCTGTCTCGCCGGTCGTGCAGAACCGCTCGAACCCCGCGCCGCTCCCAATGCTGTCGATCGTCACGTTCCCCGCGTATCCCTCGTCCTGGAAACGCTCCGCCATCCGCTCCGCCAGCGGGAAGACCGTCGAGCTTCCCGCCGACACGATGTCACCCGTCACCTCGAGCGGGTTGACTTCTGGCAGCATCCCCGCCGGCTGTGGGGGCTCGGGCGTTGCCGTGGGTGCCACCGCCTGAACCGTAGCTGTGGGCGCTAATGCCTGAGAGGTCGCCGTGGGCTCGGCCTGACCGCATCCCACCACGACCAGGGCCACCAATACCAGAACTGCAATCCATGTACGACGCATGTGTCTCCTCCATATAGGACCTGTATTCGCATCACTTGGGTCCCATGGTAGAGCACATCCATTAAGCCCACGTCAACGGCATGTTAACGTTTGGTTAACGAAGGGAGTCTCGGTACGGTGGAAGGATTCGCTGTCCGGCGAGCCAAGCACAGGGCCCGCGCACGCAGTCTCGGCGTACGCGGGCCCTGTGACGGGACCGAAGCACGTGGTAGACGAGCTAGCCTGCCCGCCCCCTGACATAGTCCTCGGTCAGCCGGTGCTGCGGCTGCGTAAAGACATCGTCCGTGGGACCATACTCGACCAGATCGCCCAACCAAAAGAGCGCCGTCCGGTCCGAGACGCGCGCCGCCTGCTGCATATTGTGCGTCACGATCACGATCGTGTACGCCTCGCTCAGCGCGCGCATCAGGTCCTCGATCTGCAGCGTGTCGACCGGGTCAAGCGCAGAGCACGGTTCGTCCATCAAAATCACCTCGGGCTGGATCGCGATCGTCCGGGCGATGCACAGCCGCTGCTGCTCTCCCAGGGAGAGGCTCAGCGCATCGCGACCGAGGTCATGCTGGACCTCATCCCACAGCGCTGCCCCGCGCAGGCTGCGCTCGACGACTTGGTCCAGGTCCTGATCCAGACCGAGCACCCGCGGCCCAAAGGCGACATTGTTGTACACGGACTGTGGGAAGGGATTCGGCCGCTGGAAGACCATGCCCACGCGGCGGCGCAGACCCACCACATCCGTGCCGGGGGCATAGATGTCCTGCCCGTCGAGCAAGATGCGCCCTTCCACGCGCGTGCCCCGGATCGTATCGTTCATCCGGTTGAGGCAGCGCAGAAAGGTCGACTTGCCGCATCCCGAAGGGCCTATCAACGCCGTGATCCGCTTCGCCTCGATCTCGAGCGAGATGTCCGAGAGCACCTTCTTGTCGCCATAGTGGAAATTGAGATCCTCGACCGCGATCTTGGCCATACCCGCAACCCTGTCCCGCACCACGTGCCTAGCCAAACCGACCTGTCACATAGTCTTCGGTGCGCTGCTCGCGTGGTCTCGTAAAGATGTCGGTGCCTGAACGGCATTCCACCAACTCACCCATCAGCAGGAACGCTGCCACGTCGGCGACGCGCGCCGCTTGCTGCACGCTGTGCGGCACAATCACGATCGTGTAGGCGCGCCTGAGCTCGAACAGCGAGGACTCGACCTTGTTGGTCGAGATCGGGTCCAGGCCCGAGGTCGGCTCATCCAGCAGGAGCACCTCGGGCTCCAGCGCCAGGCTGCGGGCGATGCACAGCCGCTGCTGCTGCCCACCCGACAGGGCGCTTGCCGGGGCGTCCAGCCGGTCTTTCACCTCGTCCCACAACGCAGCCTGCGTCAGGCTGCGCACCATGATCTCGTCCAGTTGGGCGCGCGCGTGGATCCCGGCGCGCATCGGCCCATAGACCACGTTGTGCCGCACCGTTCCCGGCAGGGGCAAGGGGAGTGCAAAGACCATCCCTACCCGGCGGCGCAGCGCCGTCACGTCCACCCCCGGTGCGTACAGGTCGCGCCCATCCATCGTCACGCGCCCCGTCATCCGCGTCCCGTCGACGAGGTCGTTCAGGCGATTGAGCAGCCGGAGCAGCGTGCTCTTGCCGCTGCCTGCGGGGCCAAAGAGCACCGTGATCGAGCGGGCGGGGATGGCGAGCGTCACGTCCCGTAGGACCTGATCCTGCCCGTACCAGTAGCTGACGCCCTCGATCTGAATCTTGCTCTCAGTCTGGGTCATACGGACTCACAATCCGGCGCGCACGGGCACTCACCACTCGCGCCGCCGGCGGTAGTGACTGCGGACCAAAGTCGCCACTACGTTCATGGACAGGACCACCGCCAGGAGCACCAGCGCCGTGCCGTACTGCACCTGCGCCGGCATGCCCGGCACCTGGGTGCTGATCACGTACAGGTGATAGGGCAGCGCCATCGTCTGGTCGTAGGGCGAGCTCGGCAGCTGCGGCAGGAAAAAGGCGGCGACCGTGAACAGGATCGGCGCCGTTTCGCCAGCAGCGCGCAGCAAGCCCAGGATCACGCCGGTGATGATCCCGGGCAGCGCCTGGGGCAGGACGACGTGGCGGATGCCCTGCCAGCGTGTTCCCCCCAGGCTGGCGCTGACGGTGCGATACTCGGTCGGCACCGCGCGCAGCGCTTCCTCGGCGGCGCTGATCACGATCGGCAGGGTCATGATCGACAGGGTCAGCGATCCGGCGAGGATCGAGGTCCCAAACTGCATAAAGAGCACAAACAGCCCCATCCCAAACAGGCCATACACCACCGACGGGATCCCGGCGAGGTTGATGATCGCCAGGCGGACGACGCGCGTCAGCCACGTGTCGCGCGCATACTCGGACAAATAGATCGCGCCGCCGACGCCAACCGGGATCGCGACCAACGCCGTCCCGACTGTCAGGATGATCGTGCCGACCAGGGCGGGATAGATGCCGCCCGCTTTCATCCCATCGCGCGGCATCGCGCTCAGGAACTCCCAGTCGATCGCACCGATCCCGCGCCCGACGACCACCCCGATCACGAGCAGGATCGGGACCACGACTAGCAGAGAGAGCGCCCCGAGCAGGACGAACCCGGCGCGCTGCACGTGGTGGCGGTTCATCAGCGCAGCCCCCCCTTGCGCCGCTTCCGAAAGATCGTCGACGCAGCCGCCAGATTGACCATGAACGTGATCACAAACAAGATGATCCCAACGCCAAACAGCGCGCGATAGTGCGTGCTGCCATGCGCCACCTCGCCCATCTCGGCAGCGACCGTCGCCGTCATGGTCCGCACGGGGCGGAAGAGCGAGTCGAGCGACAGCGGCATGCGCGCTGCGTTCCCGGTGACCATCATGACCGCCATGGTCTCCCCGATCGCGCGCCCGACGCCGAGCATCACAGCGGTCACGATCCCCGAGCGCGCCGCCGGAACCACCACGCGCCAGATGGTCTGCCACTCTGTGGCCCCCATCGAGAGCGCCGCATCGCGGTACCCCTTGGGCACGGCGTCGAGCGCGTCCTCGGCGACGCTGATCATGGTCGGCAGGGCCATGTAGGCCAAGAGCAGCCCGCCGGTGAATGCGGTCAGGCCCGTCGGCGCGCCGAGGAGCTGGCGCACCAGAGGAGCGACGACCGTCATGCCAAAGAAGCCCAAGACCACGGACGGGATCCCGGCGAGGACTTCGATCAGCGGCTTTAGGACCTCGCGCGTCCAGGGCGGGGCGACCTCGCGCACAAACACCGCTGTCGCCACGCCGAGGGGCAGGGCGATCGCGATCGCCGTCACCGTGACCAGCAGCGAGCCCAGGATCAGGGGCAGCGTCCCATACAGATCAAAGGTCGGGTACCAGCGCGTAGAAGCCAGGTTGTCCAGCGGGACCTGGAAGAAGAACGGCAGGCCTTCGCGCAACAGGAAGGCAAAGATCAGCAACACGAACCCGATGCTCGACACGCCCACGGTGCGGATCAACGCCTCGATCCCGAACTCGAGCCAGCGGCGTCGTGCGGATCTCGTCCCGCGTTGCTCAGCCAGCGTCCCCCTCCTGCAGCGGCACAAAGCCCAGCTCGGACACCAGGTCCTGCCCGTCGCCCAGGACCCACTCCAGGTAGCGCGCGATCTCGCCGCTCGGCTGACCGGCGGTGTACATGTAGAGTGGGCGCGCGATCGGGTACGAGCCGTCGTTCACCGTCGCGACCGACGGCAGGACGTATGGCCCGCCGGGATCTGCTGCGACGGCGACCACCTTTTGGTCAGGGGTGACGTACCCCAGCCCATCGTAGCCGATCGTATTCGGATTCTGCCGCACCTCCGCGCTGATCCCCTCCGACGAAGGCATCAGCAGCGTGTCCGGCGTGAACAACAGCTCGCTCTTTGCATCGCCCAGGCGGACCACGTTCTCCAGGAAATAGACATACGTCCCCGAGTTGGACTCGCGCGAGAGCAGGACCACCGGTCGGTCTTCTCCGCCGACCTGTCGCCAGTTGGTGATCTTGCCGGTGTACATGTCCGAGATCTGTTGGAGGGTCAACCGCTCGACCGGGTTGTCGGGGTGCACGACCACGGCGATGGCATCTCGGGCGACGATGTGCTCGACCGGCGTGATCCCGTTCGCCACCGCGGCGTCGATCTCTTCCCCCTTCATCGCCCGCGAGGCGTTGGCAATGTCGACCGTGCCGTTGATCATGGCAGCGATCCCGGTGCCCGACCCCCCACCCGTGACCGACAGGCGCACTTGTGGACGGAGGGCGATGTAGGTCTCTGCCCATGCCAGGGCGAGGTTGACGAGCGTGTCCGAGCCCTTGTTCTCGATCACGACCATCTCGCCGGCGGGCGCGCCCTCGCTCGCCGGGGCAGGCGTGCCACAACCCGCCAGCAGGCAGATGGCGGCGGACAGGGCACAGATCAGGATCCACGCAGTTGGGGCACTCGCTCGCACGGTTGTGTCCGTTCTTCGATCGATGGGCTCGGAATCGCAGCGACGCATTATAGCACGCCTGGAACACAGGAACAAAAGCGCGACCTCGGGCCCTCGGGCCTCAGCCCGCGCGGTACGTGCCTACGCTGGCGCACAGGCACGAGCGCCAGCCTCCGTTCCGGGGCGTACCACTTGCGCTATGGGAAGGCGACAGGCAGGGTGAGATAGAACGTGCTTCCGCGCCGCCGCGGGTCCGAGCGCTCGCCAGATCCCGCGTCGCCGCCGCCCGTCTCCCAGAAGGGCCCTGCCGAGGGACTATCCGCCCAGATCTGTCCCCCGTGTCCCTGCACGATGTGCTTGGCGATCGCCAAGCCCAGTCCGGTCCCGCCGCTGCTGCGCGCGCGATCGGCCTTGTAGAAGCGCTCGAAAATGCGCGGCAGGTCGTCTGGGTCGATGCCGATCCCGTTGTCGTGTACGGCGACGATGGTCCAGCTGCCGCGCTCCAGGGCGCGCACCTGTGCTGGAAGCGGGCCCTCGGTCGCCACGCGCGGGTCACGTGCCGTCACCCGCACACGCCCCCCCGCTGGCGTGAACTTGATCGCATTGTGCATCAAGTTCGTCACCACGCGCTGCACACGCTCCGCATCGACGAGAACAGGCTTGGCGTCGGGAGGCAGGTCGACCACCAGCGCCACCTCTGCGCGCTCGGCTTGGGGACGCAGCCGCTCGACCGTGGGCGCAATCACCTCTGCGAGCGGCGTCGGGCGCAGGCGCAGCGGGATCTTGCCCGACTCGATCCGCGACAGCTCGAGGAGCTCCTCGACCATCTGCGTCAGGGCATCGACCTCGACCTCCATGCGGTCGAGGAATCGCTGCGCGGCGGGCGGATCCTCGAGCGCCCCGTCCCGCAGCGTATCCACCAGCGCCTTCAGCCCCGCCAGGGGCGTGCGCAGCTCGTGCGAGATGTTGCTGATAAAGTCACGCCGGACGGTCTCCAGCCGGCGGACGCGCGTCAGGTCCTGGAGCAGGATCAGGTAGCCGGGGACGTCCCCCTCGTGGAACGGCTTGACGATCGCCTGCAAGAACAGGTCCTGGAGCGCGATCTCGACGACGCCGCTCTGCTCCACTTGGTCGTCCCGGCAGCGCTGCCAGAGCTCGATCAATTGATGGTAGCGGACCGCCTGTGCGAACGAGAGCCCGAGGGCCTTGTCGGGCGACGTGCCCAGCAGCCGTGCAGCAGCGGGGTTGACCAAGCTGACCTGGCCCTGTGCATCGGTGATCATGATCCCGATCGCCGCGTTCTCCAGCACGGCGGCAAGGCGGCTTTGCTCGCGTGCCAGCGTTCCCATCTGGGTGCGCAGCTGGTCCGCCATGTTGTTAAAGGCCCGGGTCAGCTGCGCCACTTCGTCGCGCCCCGATGGGAGCAGGCGCGCGTTCAGGTCCCCGCTCGCCAAGCGCTCGGCGACCCCCGTCAGGCGGCGCACAGGACGCACGATCCGCTCGGCGATCGCGATCGCCAACGCCGCCGCCAACACAGTCGCGACCAGCGAACCGACGATCAGCGTCCGGCGCAGCTGCGCGATCTGGGCGCGGGCGCTGCTCAAGGGCAGGGCCACACGCGCGATGCCCAACGGCACACCGTCGCGGTCGATCCGTACGGCGACATACATCATATCATAGCCGACCGTATCGCTGAACCGGATACTGCTGCCCTCCCCTTCGCGGAGCGCAGCCTGCACTTCGGGCCGATAGAGGTGATTGTCCATCTGGAGCCGGCTCTGATGGGACTCGCCGACGACGGCGCCGTCGGGCGCGATCAGCGTCACACGCGCCCCGACCAGCCTGGCGTAGCGGTTCGCGGCAGGGTCTAGGTTCTCGGGCCCCGTGAGGTCGCCGAGGCTCGGTGCGACCGCATCGCCGATCAACTTGCCCTCGCCGACGAGCTGGGCCCGCAGATCGCCCAGCGTGACCTGCCGCACGATCGCCGACGCATAGACCACGGTGACCACGGCGACCGCCAGGATCAGCGACACGTATGGGATGGCGATCCGCCAGCGGATGCGACTGAGCAACGCGACCTCCCCGGTGATCCTATGTCTCGAAGCGATAGCCTACTCCACGCACGGTGATGATCCGCGTGGGTTCGCTGGGGTCTCGCTCTAGCTTCTCGCGCAGCCAGCGGACGTGCACGTCCACAGTCCGCGTGCCCCCGTCATAGTCCCAGCCCCAGACCCGCTCCAGGATCAGGTCGCGCGAGAGGGCCATTCCCCGGTTACGGACCAGGAAAGTGAGCAGATCGAACTCTTTGGGTTTGAGGCGCACCGTCTGTCGATCGCAGGTCACCTCTCGCCGGGTCAGATCGATCTCGATCCCGCCGTGCGACAGCACCTCACGGTCGGGGCTCTCGTCCCCAGTCACCAGCGCTTCGCGCGTCAGGCGCACGCGGCGCAGCAGCGCCTTCACCCGCGCCAGCAGCTCGCGCACGCTGAACGGCTTGGTCATATAGTCGTCTGCGCCCACTTCGAGGCCAACCACCTTGTCGATCTCTTCGGTGCGTGCGGTGAGCATCAGGATCGGTGTGCTCATCTCCTGACGCACAATGCGGCATACCTCGAGTCCATCGATCCCGGGAAGCATGAGGTCGAGCACGATCAGGTCGGGTTGCTCTGCACGCGCCATCTCCAGGCCCGTCACCCCGTCGGCGGCGCTGTGAACCTCGTATTCCTGCCGGGCGAGGTTGTACGCGAGGGTCTCCAGCAAGGTGGGGTCATCCTCGATGATCAGGATCTTGGGGATCCCGTGCCGCTCGTGCCCGGTGCTATCCACTGATCCGCCGCGCTTCCAGGACGTTGGGCAGGGCCTCCAGCTTGGAGAGCACGCGGCTCAACTGCGACATGTCGGTTACCTCCATCACCACTGTAAACGTCGCCAGGTTCTGGTCCTTGTGCGTGATAATGTCGGCGCTGGTCATTCCCACATCCTCGTTGCCCAGCACTTCGCCGATGTCGCGCAGCAACCGCATGCGATCGTAGGCCCGGATGCGCACGCGCACGGGATAGGTCTTTTTCTCCATCCCCCAGTCGACCTCGATCAGGCGCTCGCGCTCTTCCGTGCGCAGGATGTTCGGACAGTCCTTGCGATGGATCGTCACGCCGCGCCCGCGCGTGATATAGCCGATGATCGGGTCGCCAGGCACAGGGTTACAGCAGTGTGCCAAGTTGGTCAGCAGGTTGCCGACGTTCTTGACGCGGATGTTGGTGTCGAGCATCGGTCGCGCCGGCGCGCTGGCGGGCGGGAGCCACAGGTCATCCTCCTTGGCGAACGCATCCGACAGCTTGGTGGCGATCGTCGAGGGTTGGATGTCGCCAGTGCCGACCTTGGCAAAGAACTCGTCATAGTTGTCGTCCTTGCGGAACAGCTGGGCGACCTCTTCCAGCTTGAGCTGATCGAGGCTGAGCCGGCGCAGCTCGCGTTCGACCAGCTCGCGCCCGCGCTCGATGTTCTGCTCGCGCGCCTGCCGCCGGAACCACTGGCGCACCTTTTGCCGCGCACGCGTCGTGCGCAGGTACCCCAGGTCGGGGTTCAGCCAGTCGCGGCTCGGTCCGCCCCGCTTGGTGGTCAAGATCTCGACCCGGTCGCCGTTCGCGAGCTGGTGATTCAGACTCACTAACCGCCCGTTCACCTTGGCCCCGCGGCACCGATGGCCCACCTCGGTGTGGATCGCGTACGCAAAGTCAATCGGCGACGCCCCGACCGGCAGCTCGATCGCCTTCCCCTTGGGGGTGAACACGTACACCTGATCGCGAAAGATCTCGTCCCGCATCAGGTCAACGAAAGCCTGCGCATCCTCGTCGTGCGGGCCCGCGAGCGCCGACTGGAGCCACTTGATCCGCTGCTCGAACATCTCGTCCGTCTGTCGGCGCCGCTCCTTGTACTTCCAGTGAGCGGCGATGCCCAGCTCGGCAAGTTCGTGCATCTCTTGGGTCCGGATCTGGACTTCGAGGGTCTTGCCATCCTCGGCGACCACGTCGGTGTGCAGCGACTGGTACGAGTTGTCCTTGGGCGAGGCGATATAGTCGTCAAAGCCGCCCGGGATGGGGCGCCACAGACTGTGGATCACGCCCAGCGCGTGGTAACACTCGGGCACCGTCTGCACGATGATCCGCACTGCGCGCACGTCATAGATCTGCTCGAAAGGCACGCCCTTGCGCTCCATCTTGCGGTAGATGGAGTAGATGTGCTTGGGCCGTCCGACGACCTCGAACTCGGCGAACCCCTCATCGGTCAATGCCTCGCGGATGCGCGCGATGAACGCGTCGACCTGGCGCTCGCGCTCCGCGCGCTGTTCGCTCAACCGCTCGGCAATGTCGACGTACGCCTGGGAGTTTACGTGACGGAACCCGAGGTCCTCCAGCTCCCACTTGAACTGGTACATGCCCAGGCGTCCCGCCAACGGGGCAAAGATATCCAGCGTCTCGCGTGCGACGCGTCGCCGCCGCTCTGGGTCGTCGACCGCTTTCAGCGCGCGCATCTCGTGCAGCCGATCCGCCAGTCGCACCACGATCACGCGCGGATCGTCGACCACGGCGAGCAGCATTTTGCGCAGGTTCTCCGCATCGTGATCGGAGCGCCGCTCTCCCCCATCGCCGATCGTCTCGTCGATCCCGGTCAGCTTGGTCATGCCGCCGACCAAGCGCGCTACCTCGGCGCCGAACTCGGCGCGCAGGTCATCGACCGTCGTGTCTGAGTCGTCGACGATGTTCCGCAACAGCCCGGCGGCGATGGTCGGCGCGTCAAGCCCGAGTTGCACCAGGCTCTGCGCCACACTCAACGCGTGATGCAGCCCGTCCTCGCCTGCTGTGAGCGCCGCAGCGGTGCGGTCATACGCCCGCTGCACGAGATCCAGATCAGGTTGGGGCAGGTAGGTGCTCGCCTCTTGGATGATTGTCGTGATATCCATCGGATCGACCTGTGTCCTGTCCATGTACAGCCCAACCTGGCGCCAGTGGTTCACGTGCCCGTGTCCCGCCCAGCTGGCGCCTGCTGCTCCTACTTGGCATTATACACCATGTTCGCCGGCTCTGCACGGCAGTGGGGCGCAGATCCGATTACCAGGGCCAGATCTGTCCCTCGTGGTCGACCAGTACGAGGGAGTCCTTGTCCTCCTGCTCCCCCAAGAAGATTGGGATCGCCTTCGCCGCCGCCTCTTCCGGTTCCATGTCGGCTTGATCGTTTTTCTCCCCACCCATGTACGTGCGCATCCAGCCGGGATGATAGAGCCGGAACGTATACCCTTCGGGACGCAGGTGGTTGAACAGGACCTTGACCGCCATGTTGAGCGCCGCCTTGGACATGCAGTACCCGTACCAGGACGTGCGCCGGCAGCGCGCGATGCTCCCCGCTTCGGACGACACAAAGCAGAGCCGCTTCATCGCGCTGCGATCCGTCAGCGGCAGGAACGCCTCCACGACGCGCAGGGCGCCGAGGGCGTTGACGTCATACAGCCTGTGCATCTCGGCATAGTCGGGCGCTTCCCGGATCGTGCGGTCCGCGCTCGGCGAGATCACGCCCGCGTTGTTGATCAGCAGATCGATCCGGTCGGCGCGTGCGGCAACAGCCTCCGCAGCGGAGCGCGCCGAGGCAGCCACAGCGATGTCCAGCGACACCACGTGCAGGTCCGCGGGATGCGCACCCGCCAGCGCAGCCAGGTCGGGCCAATCGGGCATGTACTGCCCGGCGAACACCTGCCAGCCCCGCTGCAGCAGTGCTACGCAGAGCGCATACCCCAAGCCACGGTCTGCACCGGTGACAAACGCGTTCCCTTCCATCTTGCCTCCCTGCTCCCATGGATATCAGATCCGTCTCGCCTTCCAGTGGCCCTTGCGATAGCGCCACAGCATCAGCGCCGCCTGGGCAAGCCACCCGATCACGAGGGCGCCCCAGACACCGTTGACCCCCAGCTGCGGCACGCGCGATAGGAGAAAGGCGAGCGGCATCTGGATCAGCCAGAGCGAGAGCATGTTGATCGCCATCGGCGACACGGTATCCCCCGCGCCCGCTTGTGCCGCATCGTACACGGCGTTGAAGGCCTGAGCGAGGTATCCCAGGCTGAGGATCCGGATGATCTGCACGCCTGAGGCGATGCTCTGTGCGTCATCGCTGAACAGGGACATCGCCTGCCGGGCAAAGAGCGCCAAACCACCCAGCACGACGACCGTGATGCCGATCACGACGCGGGCGATCAGGCTCACTGCGCGCTCTGCGCGCTCTGGGCGGGAGGCGCCCAGGTTCTGCCCGACCATCGCCGGGGTGACGCTGGCGAACCCCATGTACGGGATCTGGGCGATGCTAAAGATACGCTGGACGACGACCCACGCTGCCAGCGTCGCCTCGCCATAGCTGGCGACGAGGCGCATCAAGAGCGAGAGCGCCAGGTTGGGCGTGCCTCGCTGCAGGATCGCCGGGATCGAGATGCGGAGGATGCGCCTCATCATCCACCAGTCGACCCGCAGATCGTGCACGTCGATGCGCACCGGCGCGCGCCCCACGACCAGCACGCCCAGCCCCCACAGCATGCCGACTGCATTCGAGCCCACGAGGGCCAGTACCGCCCCCTCCAGTCCGAGCCAGTGTACGAGCAGCGGCTGGGCGACGAGCATCACGACCAAGGTCCACAGCCGCATCGTCAGGCCAACGCTGGGTGCGCCTGCGGCGTTCAACATGCCGCTGACGCTGGGTACCATCTCCATCGCGATCAGCCCGGCGAACAGGATCCGGGCATAGCGCACCGCCAGGGGGTATACAGTCGCGTCCGCGCCCGCGATGCGCATGAGCGGTTCGGCAAATAGAAAGCCGATCACGCCCAGGGCGCCCGAAGAGAGCACCATCAGGATCACGCCCTGCAGCACAGCCAGGTTCGCGTTGCGCGCGTCCTTGGCGCCCACAAAGCGCGCCACCACCACGCCGCTCCCGCCGCTCAGCGCCATGAGCACGCTGATCATCGTGATCCGAACCGACGTAGCCAGCCCGGCAGCCGCTTGCGCAGCAGAGCCGAGCCTGCCCAGCCATACCGCATCGTACAGCCCAGGAACCATGAACAGCAATTGGCTGACGAGAATGGGCCACGCCAGGCTCCAGGTGCAGTCCGCCAGGTCTCCTTGCGTCAGATCCCGGTGAGCGGCAGCGCGGGCAAAGAGTCGGTTCATGTCACGCTACGGCACGCCAGCGGTAACCTGCGTTGTGCGTCCATCCGCCACGCGCACTCCCCCTATGGCGCCGCCCAGACAGCCGTGTACGCCTTGATCGCCTCGTATACGGGAAGCGGCGTAAAGTCGGGCTCCACCATGCGAAAGTAGTACTCGGGGCGGTCGCGCTCGCTGTCGTCGGCGCGCTTGAAAAACCAAAAGCAAGCCACGCCCATCCAGGGCCACTCGGCGTGCATGCGATCGTACGCCTCGACCACGTACCGGGCCCGCGTAGCCTCATCGTAGCGCCCATAGACCGGTGGGAGGTGCTCCGGGACTGGGCTCCAGTCGAGCTCGCTGATCCAGATCGCCTTGTGCGCATCGCCGTTCGCGATCATGATCTCGCGGATGTAGAGCGGTCGCGAAAAGTTGAGCACGCGCGCCTGCATGCGCCTGTTCGTGGGCCCCGAAAAGAGCCCGTACCCCTGCATGCTGAGGATGTCAAAGTAGGGCGCAGCGCCCGCATCGTACAGCTGCTGCAAGTACACAAAGTCGTTGACGCCCTTGCCCCACTCTTCGGCGTCCAGTTCGATCGTCGCCGACAGCGCACCCGCCAGGATCACGCAGTCCGGATCGGCCTCCTTGGCCCGCGTATACGCCACCTTGAGCAGCGCCGCGTACTCGCTGGCGTTGACGATACCCCATTCGCGCACCAGGTTGGGTTCGTTCCAGATCTGGTAGTAGTGGATCCGGCCCTTGTACCGCTCGACCACGGCGTACACGAAATCGCCAAAGTCGGCATAGTCGTCCGGGGGCCACAGGTCGCTGAACGGGGTGTTCTCGGCGCGCGCCCAATCGGGAGGTGTACTCAGGCGGGCGATGACCTCGATCTCATACCGCTCAGCCAGATCCACGATGTTGTCGTACTTGAGCCACGCCGATCGATAGGGCTCCCAGCGGCGGTCCTCGAAATCCCCCTTGCCGTGGATCTCGATGTCCTCCCACGGGAACTCTTGGCGGATCCACCGAAAGCCCGCTTCGTGGATCATGCGCAGGGACTGCTCGCGCTTTGCGACCTCGACCTCCTGCTGCAGAAAGGTATTGATCCCGAACGGGTTGACGTCGGCGTGCTGGACCTCGATCTCTGGATCGATCCGGGGCTGCGGGCGCACCAAGTTGCCGGCATAGTAGGCCACACCCTTGATCTGCGGCGCGAGGCCCTCCTCGCCGGTCACGCTGTAGGCCCACGCGCGCAGCGGGTCGCGGAACACCACGCCGACACTCCCCGCCACGACTGCCAGGAGCGCCGCCGCTGCGAACAGCCGCAGGTGAAACCGCACGATCGCACTCCTATGCATCGGGCGCCCCCACCTGCGCTGCATTGCCACGGTCAGGCGCCCTGCCGCGATCCCATTCCGACAACGTTGACGCCGTCCATCTTGGAGAACGCGAACAGGATCCCGTCCCCCCACACATCAGGTATCCAGCCATCACATGCTCCTGCACTGTAGGCACAACGCAGCCCGCGCCGTACGAGCACGGTCCGGCGATCGCCGCCCGCGCGCATACGAGTATACCACGGAAAGGGGGGCTTGTCGATACGGCGCATTCCCTCAGCTAAAATGTTACCGAAGTGGTATCATTCCCTCAAAAGATAATGTTACCGAGGGGAAAATGACCACAGAGG
>JAFGIE010000058.1 GCA_016929775.1 Anaerolineae bacterium | reverse complement strand
GTCGTCTCGACGGCAGACATGCCAGCGAGACGCTGGCAGTCCGGTTTGGGTGGGAACGCCGTCGTCTCGACGGCAGACATGCCAGCGGGACGGTGACGGTCTGGTCCAGGAGGGAAAGCTGTCGTCTCGACGGCAGACGTGCCAGCGAGACGCTGGCAGTCCGGTTTGGGTGGGAACGCCGTCGTCTCGACGGCAGACGTGCCAGCGAGATGCTGACGCTCCGGTTTGGGAGGGAAAGCTGTCGTCTTGACGGCAGGCAGGCCCAGCAGTGGGAGCAAGCGCTGATCGACGACTGCGCTGACTATCGCCATCGGGAGGTGTTCGGCGCACTGAGCACCAAGTTCCGCCTCTGGCAAGCGTGCAAGCTGACCCACGAGGACATGGACGAGGCGATCCACGAGGCGATCAAGGAGAATCGAGAGCTGTACCACCTGTTCGGCGAGAGCCGCAGCTTCCTGGTCAAGGCGATCCAGTGCGACGTGGACTGGTTTGCGGGTTGGCTCGCGGGCCACCCGCCGTTGGAAGGCGTGACGTTGGTGCAGGTATGAGCGAATACCAGTACTATGAGTTTCTGGCGATCGACCGCCCCCTGGCTCTGGAGGAGCAGCAGGCAGTGGCGCGGTTATCGAGCCGTGTCGCCCCACATCCGCGCCGCGCCGTGTTCACTTACAACTGGAGCAGCTTCCCAGCCTCGGCTCGGGACGTGCTCGCCAAGTACTATGACGCGATGCTGTACCTAGCGAACTGGGGGAGCACGGAGTTGATGTTCCGCTTTCCCAAGGAGTTGATCGACCTGGACCAGGTCGCGCCGTACATCCCGCCCCTCTCCGAGGACTATGTGTCGTTCGCCACGGTGGGCGCCTTTGTCGTGCTCGACATCGCGCTCCACGAGGAAGCACGGGACGACTGGATCGAGGAGGAGGGGTTGCTGGACACACTGGCGTTGCTGCGGGGTGACCTTCTCTGCGGCGACTATCGTCTGCTCTACCTCGCCTGGCTCAAGATGCTGCCCTACACGGGGGTGCGCGACACGGTGCTCGAGCCGCCTGTGCCGCCGGGCCTGAACGAGCTGTCCCCGGCGCTCAGGAGCTTTGTCAAGCTATTCCGTGTCGACCGGCGTCTGCTCGCCGTGGCGGCTGAGCGGAGCGGCGTCCGCCACACGGTACCACTGTCCTGGACGAACGAGGCTGTGTCGCGCTTGTCGCGCGATGAATGCGATCGCTACTTGGTGCAGCTGGCGCGCGGCGAACCGCACTTGTCGGTGACGTTGGCAAAGCGGTTGCGCGAAGTCATGGGTGTGCTGTCGCCGGAAGGGGACGTACAGGCGCCTCGGCGCAGCGTGGGGGAGCTGTTGGCAGAAGCGGCGCGGCGACGAGAGGAGGCGCGGCGCCGGAGGGTGGAAGCCGCGGAGCGGCAGCGTTTGCGGGAGTTGGCGGCGCTCGCTCAGCGCGAAGCCGAAGCGTGGGCAGAGATCGATGCCCTGATCCAGCGCATGAACGGGCGCGCCTACGACGAAGCGGTGCAGCGCTTGCTCAAACTGCGCGAGCTGGCGGTGCACCGGGGTGACGAAGCGACCTATGCGCGCCGGGTAGCCCGGATCTGTGCCGAGTACAGCCGGCGCTCGGGGCTGCTGCAGCGATTGCGCGATGCGGGGCTGTATCCGGTCTGAGTGTCGCTGTCGTCTCGACGGCAGACATGCCAGCGGGACGCTGGTGGTCTGAGTGGGTTCGGTGGGGACCGCGGATGGGGCCTGACGGCGACGACGGGTTCGCCGTTGTACTGGATGAGGAGGCAAGGCATGAGCGACGTGGTGGCACTGAAGGACCTCCTTCCGGGGGACGTGCTGCTCTACAAGGGCACGGCGGTCATCTCGCGCGCGATCCGGTTCTTTGATGGGACCGAGTTCAGCCACGCTGCGCTGTACATGGGCGACAGCCAGGTCGCGGAGGCGCTCGCGAAGGGCCTGGTCAAGCGCGAGTACACGGCGGACGTGATGGGCGACACGTGGGTCCAGGCGCATCGCCTCAAGAGCGCGCCGCCCGACATGAGCCCGGTGGTTGACACGGCGCAGGCGTATGTCGATGACGGCAACCGCTACGGCTACGAGCAGCTCTTGCTGCTGGCTTTTCTGTGCATGACGCGCAAGCTCAGTTTCGCACCCTCGCTGCGGCGGCTGGTGCGGCGCGCCCTGGACAACGCGGCAGCGGTGCTGACCGACCTGATCGGCGCGGGACGGGAGCCGATGATCTGCTCCGAGTTCGTGTTCCGCGCCTACGACGAGGCGCTGCCCGAGGCGGAGGACGTGTTCACGCTCCGGATCAGCGGCTTGGAGATCGCGCCGCTGATGGGCGCGATGGCGCCCGCACGCCTGGCGCAGGGCATCCACCCCGAGAGCTTGCTCGCCTTCCTGGCGGCGACGCCAAGCAGCGCCTGGGTCAGCCCCCCGGCGCCGCTCGCGTACGCCGAGGCGGAGGTCGAGCCGGAACGGGACGACGCCGCGCTCGAAGAGGCGATCGAGCAGTACCTGGCAGAGGTCAGGATGGGCCCACAGGGGCTCGCCGAGCTGGCGGGGGCTGCCCCGCCGGACGTCACGGTCGAGGACCTCAAGGCTGCCACCGACCGCTTTGCCGTCCGCCTGTACGACGCGATGTACCCCGAACCGGAAGCCGCGCTGGCAGCAGTGGGCGGCGCGGGTGCCCTCTCCATGGCGACCGAGAACCTGCTCGAGGTCGCGGCGGACTTTGTCACGCCGGGCGACCTGTTCAAGTCGCCGAGCCTGTTCGCGCTCGACCGGGTCAAGGTCTAGCGCAGCAACGCGAGCGAGCGGCTTCCGGGAGGACAGGCCCTTCGGAAAGCCGCTCGCGCTGCCGGGAGGGCGCCGGTAGGGGCGGCAGGATGCCGTTGGCGCCGGAGTACGCTCAGATCACGGTGCCATCGGGGATCACGGCGTTCTTGGGGATAACCACGATCCCGTCGCGGATCACGTATTCCTCGCCGTCGCGGTCCTGCTCGCCTTCGTGCGACCGGATCAGCACATCCTTGCCGATGCGCGCGTTCTTGTCAATGATCGTGCGCTCGATGTGCGTGCGCTTGCCGATGCCGACGTGTGGCCATCCGCGCTCGTGGTTCACTGCCTCGTCCTCGGCGGTCTCGTAGTAGTCGGCCCCCATCATGACCACGTGCTCCAGGCGCGCGCCGGGCCGGATCACGCTGCGCAGCCCGATCACGCATTCCCGCAACGCCACCTCGTACAACCGGCACCCGTCGGCGACGACAGAGCGATCGATCTGGCATCCGTCGATGCGCGATGAGGGTAGGAAACGGGAGCGCGAGTAGATCGGGTGCTCGGGGTCGTAAAAGTCAAAGGGTGGATGAGGACGCGTCATCGCCAGGTTCGCCTCGTAAAAGGCGGCGATCGTGCCAATGTCCTCCCAATACCCCGTGAAGGGGTAAGCCTGGACGTGCATCGTCTGGATCGCAGCGGGGATGATGTCGCGCCCAAAGTCGTCCCCGCTGTCGCCGCCCAGCAGGCGGACGAGCGAATCGATGTGAAAGACGTACACGCCCATGGAGGCAAGGAAGGGGCACTCGCTCCCGGGATGGCTCTCCATGCGCCGGAGAGCCTCGGGGTCCTGGGGCTTCTCCTCGAACGCCACGATCCGGTCCTGTGCGTCGGTCTTGAGGATCCCATAGCGTGACGCATCGGCTGCGGCGACAGGGATGACGGCGATCGTCAGGTCCGCCCCGGCGCGGCGGTGGCGCTCGATAAAGGGACCATAGTCCATGCGGTAGACGTGATCGCCTGCCACGATCAGGACGTCTCGGGGCGAGCGGCTGAGGATGCGGTCCATCTGGCGGCGGACGGCGTCGGCAGTGCCCTTGTACCAGCCGCCGCCGCCGGGCGTCTGCTCGGCGGACAGGATCTCGACCGAGCCCCCGGAAAAGACGTCGAACTGGTAGGTGCGGTGGACGTGACGGTGGAGTGAGGCGGGCAGGAACTGGGTGAGGATAAAGATGCGGGTGATGCCCGAGTTGATGCAGTTGCTCATGGTGATGTCGATCAGGCGGTATTGCCCACCGATGGGGACTGCTGGCTTGGTGCGCAGCGCGGTGAGCGGGTAGAGGCGGGTGCCTCTCCCGCCGCCGAGGACAATGGCCTGTACCGTCGACAGTGGCATGACGATCCTCCTGTGCGCCCGCCGGGCGCGTCTCTTTTCCTAGATCGCAAAAGCCGACCTCGCACAGCGGACGGCAGCACGCAAGGTCGGCATCTGGGGCATCACATCCTCCCGGTCGGCGACGACGACAACGAGGACGACGGTGGTTCTTGTCTTGCAGACCCATGATACCATAGATCGCCGCGCATTTCAATGGGCATTTGCGCCCGTCGAGCTTGTGTTCGGCGCGCGGTTGCGGTAGAATGGCGCCCAACACGGGGCAGGGGAGGGAGCGATGAAGTACGACATCACCAAGGATGATCTGAGCGCCTTCGCCAGGGGCGGCGCGGCGTTTGTCACGCTGGGCGAGGTCATGGTCCGCGATACGCCGGCGGACCTGGAGCGACCGGAGCGCACGCGGTTGGTCCATCTCTCGATGGCGGGGAGCGAGTACACGCTGGCGATCGCGCTAGCGCGGCTAGGGGTCTCAGCCTCGTACATCACGCGCGTGCCGGGCAATGCCTACGGGCGCGCGGTGCGCAACATCGCGCGTGAGCAGGGGGTCGATACTGCCCACACGGTCTGGGCGCCCAAGACGGAGCCGATCGGCCGTTTCCTGTACGAGCTGGGCCGGACGCCGCGCAAGAACGTCGGCGTCTACCAGCGCATGTACTCCGCCGCGTCGCGGCTGGGGCCTGGCATGGTGGACTGGGCGACGGCGCTGCGCGACGCCAAGCTGCTGCATACCTCGGGGATCACGTTCGGGCTAGCGGCGCACAGCGGCTACGCCGATAACCCGCCCTACGAGGCGTTCCTGGAAGCGTTGGCGCACAAGCCGACGGGGTGCCTGGTTGGCCTCGACTTTAACTACCGGAGCACGCTGTGGACGCGGGAGCAGGCGGTAGCGGCGATGACGCCGATCCTGACCGATCACGTGGACGTCCTGATCACGTCGATCGAGGACATGGCGCTGCTGTACGGGCTGGGCTGCGGGCAGTACTCTGCCCAGACGATCGTCGATGGCGACATAGGGCGCCTGGAAGACGAGGACATCCAGGCCTTCGCGCGCGAGGTGATGGACCGCTTCCGGGCGCAGATCGTGGCGATCACGATCCGCTATCCCGACTCGTTCGAGCAACACCGCTGGGAGTCGGCGGCGATGGGCGCGGATGGGTTCTTTGCCCGCTCGTCGGCGGTGCGCCCGATCACGCTTCTCGACCGGCTGGGCGGCGGCGACACGTGGAACGCCGGGTTCTACTATGGCCTGCTCACCGCGGGCTTTGGCGCAGACGGGATCGATAAGGGCCTGCTGGTCGGCGACGCGGCGACGCGGATCAAACAGACGTTGATGTTCGACCTGCCGATCGTCGATCGGGCAGAGGTACAGGCGCTCCTGCGCGAGGACACGCTGGGCGGCGGCAAGCGCACGTCGCGCTAGCGGCACGCAGTCTCGGTGCGCACATCCGCGCGCCGTCCTGGGCCTGCGTCTCACGTGCTCAGTGCGACCCGCGCTGCAGGTGGCAGCCGAGGATGGTGATCTGTGCGAGGGAGCCTACTGAGGCCCCCTCGCATTCCCCCTCTCGGGGCGCTGCCCCAGTGTACTGGGGTGGGAGCTGCGACCCTGGACCCCAAGGATCGGGCCCTAGTGCCACCCCCGCGGGCGCTTGCGCACGTCGAGCGCCGCGTTGCGCACGTACTGTGCGCCCTCTGAGAAGAAGAACAGCGCCGCCTGGGCGACCTCTTCGGGCATCAGCAGCGGGTCCTGGTCCTCGTCCGGAAAGTTGTCGCGGCGCATGGGGGTGGCGGTCGGGCCCGGGCAGAGAGCGTTGACCCGGATTCCGAGCGGGTAGCCCTCCAGCGCCAGCGATTCGGTGAGGCCCATGACCGCCCACTTGGAGGCGCAGTAGGCCACCCACCCGGCGTGCGCGCGCTTGCCCGCCCCCGACGAGAT
This sequence comes from Anaerolineae bacterium, assembly GCA_016929775.1. Next base: position 6,860 of record JAFGIE010000058.1, on the reverse strand, counting down.
GTTGAGGATGCTCCCCCCGCCTGCGTCCGCCATGGGGCGCCACACGGCGCGGCAGCAGAGAAAGGTGCCGGTGACGTTCACGTCGAGCGTGTGCTGCCACACCGCGAGCGAGGTCTCGTCGATCGGGGAGAGCGGCGAGACCCCGGCGCTGTTGACCAAGCCGGTCACGCGTCCATAGCGGTCGAGCGTGGCGGCGACGAGGCGCGCCACCTGCGCCTCGTCGGTCACGTCGGTGGGCGCGGCGATCGCGTCGCCGCCGGTCGACCGGATCTCGTCTGCCAGCGCTTGCAGGCGCGCGGCGCTCCGTGCGGCGCCGACTACCTGTGCCCCGGCGCGGGCGCAGGCTTGGGCGATGCTCCGCCCGATTCCTTGGCTCGCCCCGGTGACGACGATCACCTGCCCTTCGAGCATGGCGCCCCCTACGCCTTGGCGACCACGTTCATGTCAGGCAGGAGCAGGTAGGGCAGGCACACGCTATAGTAGACCCACTCGCTCTCCTGGCTGATCGCGGCGATCTCGGTGAGCACGTCGTAGATGTTCCCGGCGATCGACACGTCCTTCACGCGGCCCACGATCTCGCCATGCTCGATCAGAAAAGCGAGGGCGAGGGGGTTGGAGAACGCGCCCGAGAGCACGTTGCCCTGCCCGAGGCCGAGGACGTCCTCGACCAGGAGCCCGTGGTCGATCCCGGCGATCATCTCGGCGAGCGGCGTGTCGCCGGGCTGGAGGATCAGGTTGGTCGGCGACACCCGCGGCACGCCGAACAGGGAGCGCGACCCGTTGCCCGTCGAGTCCACGCCTGACTGGGCAGCGGTCTTGAGGTCGTAGAGGAAGCCCTTGAGCACGCCCTCCTCGACCAGCACGGTGCGGCGATGGGCGACGCCCTCGTCGTCGTAGGCGGCGCTGGCGAACTTGTGATCGATCGTCGCGTCGTCCACCAGCGTCAGCTTGGGGTCAAACAGCGCCTGCCCGACCTTGTCGCGGATCGGCGAGGTGCCGGTGTAGACGTTCTTGCCGTTGACGCCCATCGAGAGGGGGAGGGCGAGCGTCAGCGCACCGCCTGGGGCAAAGAGGACCGGCATGCGCCCCGAGGCGATCTTGGCGCTGCGCTTGGCGCGCTCGAGGCGCTCTCCCAGGCGCCGCACGGGGGCCATCGTGTCCTCCTGCCAGGCGGTGGTGCCCTCGATCGTGAACACGATCAACACGTCGTCGCCCTTGACCCGATCGACCTCCACCGACATCGAGAGGGGAGAGCGCTCGAACGAGACGTCGGCGCCGGCGTCGTTGCGGATGCGCACGTGCTGCACCCCGCGCTCGATGTTGACGCTCACGCGGGCATCGGGCTCGATCTGGAGCAGGTAGTCGATCGCCTCCTGCCCGATCTCGACCAAGCGCTGGATCGGCAGGTCGGGGATCGCCGGATCGTAGGTCGCGACCTCGGGCGCGGGCTGGGGCCCGGGAAAGGCGATCGGCAGCCGCTCGCCGTAGGCGGCAGATTCGAGGACATTGGTCACGAGCCTGTCGAGGGCAGACATGTCGCTGGAGGCGGCAAAGCCGAGCCGCCCGTCGAGCACGACGCGCGCGGCGATGCCCTGGGTGCCTTCCACCTGGGTCGACTTGAGACGGTTGGCCTCGAAGCGGACCTCGGTCGACTCGCTCTGGACTTCCAGGACTTCAGCCTGGGTGGCGTGTGTACGCAGTTCGGATAGCAGGTCCACGGTTCTCTCCTTCGCTCACTTGCCGCCGATCAGGACGTCCTGGATGCGGATGTGCGGCGCACCAAAGGTGACGGGCAGTCCGCCCTGTCCCCCCTTGCCGCACCCACCGCCCGAGTCAGACCAGGCAAAGTCGTCGCCGATCGCGTCGATATTCATCAGCGTGGTGAACAGGTTGCCCGCCAGGATCACGTCCTTGACCATTTCGGCGATCGCGCCGTCGCGGATCATGTAGGCATAGGCCGAGCTGAACGAAAAGTTCTCCAGGGCTGTCTCACCGCCGTACATGTTGCAGGCGTACACGCCGAGCTTGATCGGGGCGATCATGTCCGCGAAAGAGGTCTTTCCTCCCTCGATCGCGGTGTTGGTCATGCGTACGATCGGCGGGTGACGGTACCCGATCGCGCGCGCGCTCCCGGTAGGCTGTTCACCCATCTTGGCAGCGGTCTCGCGCGAGTGGAGGCGCCCGACCAGGACGCCGTTGCGGATCAGGTCGGCGCGTCCGGTCGGGGTGCCCTCGTCGTCGTACTTGTGGGTGCCGCGCAGTCCGGGCAGCGAGCCGTCGTCAAACACGGTCAGGATCTCGCGTCCGAAGCGCCGCCCGAGGACCATCATCTCTTGGGCCTGCGGGTTCTCGTACACAAAGTCTGACTCGGAGAGGTGACCGAAGGCTTCGTGCATGAACACGCCCGCCAGGTTGGGATTGAGGACCACGGGATACTCCCCGCCGGCGACGCTCTCGGCTCGCAGTAGGTCGAGGGCGCGCTGCGCAGCCGCCTGGGGCAGGGCCTCGCAGCCCTGGACGAACCCGAACCCGCGCTGACCCGACCGGCTCTCGCTTGCCGTTTGCACGTTGTCGCCGTCGCGCGCGATGGCGACCGTGTAGAGGGTGATCATGGGCCGGTCTTCCTCGATGTAGGCCCCCTCGCTGCTGGCAAAGGTGACGTGGCTGAACGTGTCGCGGTAGATGCACTGGGTGTCGATGATCTGGTCGCCCGCCGCAAGCAGGATCTGGTTGTAGCCCCCGGTCAAGGACACCTTTTCGGCCATCGGCACGCCGCGATAGTCGTCGGGGAGGTCGACCGTGATCTGGTCCTGGCAGATCGGGATGGAAGCCAGCTCGATCCGTTCCTCGTTCTCTGCCACGCGCGCGCACTGGTAGGCCTGCTCGACCTTCTCCAGGAGGTCATCGCGGTTGTTAAAGGTGACGACGCCCCACCCGCCATCGCGGCACAGACTGCGCACGATGCCGCCCGCGTCGATCACGGCTTGGGCCGTTTCCAGGTCCTTGCCGCGGTAGGCGACGGTCGTCGACTCGCTTTCTTCAAGCCGGATCTCGGTATAGTCGGCCTTGCTCGCCCGGAGCGCAGCCTCGATCTTGTCCTGCATATCGTCCCTCCTTTTTCGGTTCTGGCAGTCCGCAGCGTGGCTACCAGGATGCCACGTGCACGCGCGCTGGGTCGTACTGCGTGCGTGCTTCCTTTGCTTCGTCGGGGTACCCGACTGAGATCAGGTTGAGCACGCCGATCGTGTCGGGGATGCCGAGCACCTCGCGTACGGCGGCTTCCCGCTCGGCGACGGGGTGACATCCCAACCACACCGACCCCAGGCCCAGGGCAGCGGCGGCGACCAGGATGTTCTCGGTGGCGGCGCTGCAGTCCTGCACCCACCAGGACGAGATCGACGGGTCGCCGCACACGGCGATCGCCGCTCCGGCGCCGGGCAGCATCTTGGCGTAGGGGTGCCGGTCCGCCAGGGCTTGCAGCGTGCCTGCATCTGTGACGACGACAAAGTGCCACGGCTTGCGGTTGCTCGCCGAGGGCGCCGCCATGCCCGCCTCGAGCAAGCTGGTCAGGTCGTCCTCGCTGAGCGGCTGCTGGGTGTAGCGGCGGATACTGCGCCGCGCGTAGATGATGTCGAGTCTCTTGTCCACGGGTTACTCCTTCTGTTGGGTTGTCTATTCGGCCCCCAGATACGTGCGGATCTGTCCGACCGCCGTGTCGAGCGCATCCTGGGGCGGCGTCAGGCCCGGGATCGCCTCTTCGAGGGCGAGGCTCCACGGGTACCACATCAGGTCGAGTTCGGGCATGTTGGGCAGAGGAACGCCGCGGTTGGCGATCCCGTACCACGTGCTGACGACGGCGTTCCCGCGCAGAGCAGGCTCGGTGAGTACGTCGCGCCGCACGGGCAGGGTGCCCAACGCCTGCTGCAGGGCGGCGAGGCGTTCCTTGCCCGCCACGTACGCCACGAGGTCGAGGGTTTGCTCCTGCTCGACCGACGCCGCGCTGAGATAGAGCGCCTGCGCGGTGGTCAGCGAGCGCGGCGCGTCCTCGGTCTCGGGCAGAGCCGGGAGCGGCGCGACGCGGTAGTCGATCCCGGCGTCCTCGAGCTGGGGCAGCACCCACGCACCTTCGATCATGGTCGCCGCATCGCCGTCAAGGAAGAGCGACAGCGCGCGCTCGTGCATCACTGCCCGGTCCGCCATGTCCTCGGGAAAGAGCCCGTGCCGGACATACAGGTCGGACAGGAACTGGATGCCGCGCACCGCCCCTTCGCTGTTCAGGCCGATCTCGGCGGCGTCGCAGGCGCCGCCCTCACAGCGCAAGAGAAAGCCGTCGTAGCCGTCGAGGAAGGGGTAGATGTGGTACTCGCTGAGCAGCGGCAGGGCGAGTGCCCAGCGCTGCGGATCGCCCTTGCCCAGCGTCTCGCCGAGCGCGATCAGCTCGGAAAAGGTGCTCGGCGGGTCGGGCGCCAGGGAGGGGTTGTAGATCAGGGCGAGCGCATCCATCAGCACCGGGAGGCCATACAACTGCCCCTCGACCTGGCAGGCCTCCAGCGCCACGTCGGCATAGAGCCACGTGCCCTCGATCTGTTCGGTCGCCAGGGGCAACGACTGGCTATCGCGCGCGTAGGCCCCGGCCCACTGGCATGGGACAGGTCCCCATAGGTCGGGTCCCTCGTTCGCCTCCTGAGCGAGTGCAAGCTGGCTCGTACCGACCAAGCGCGGCGCGACGCTCTCCCACGGCACGGCGACCAGCTCGACCTCGACGTTCTCCCTGGACGCCGCATAGCCTTGGGCAATCGCCTCCAGCGCGGCGTAGGCCTCGCTGTCCTCGGCGTACGTGACCCACCACGTAAGACGGGTGATGGTCTCTGGCTCGGAGCGCAGCTGGCACCCGGTGGGGGCGAGGGCGACCATGAGTGCGATCAGCGCGGCGGTGTGCCGCAGGCGGCGGGCCCGTCGTCCGCTCACATGCCCCTCGTACGGATGATCGACCACAGCAGCCAGGCGCCGGTCAGACCGGCAAGCACAAAGCTGACCTGTGCCACTGGGATGGCGACGTCTAGGCCTGGGATCTGGAACAGGGCCTGGATCTCAGACCCGCCCATCAGGATCAGGGCGGAGCCGATGATCAGGGCGGCGACCACCAGGGCAAAGGAGAGCCGGTTGGCGATCCGGTCGACGCGCCGGATGATGGTCCGCAGGTCGCGGATGCTGACGCCGACGGTGAGGTTGCCCTCGTCGAGCTGGTCCCACAGCTCGTCCAAGCGGTTGGGAAAGCGCTGGATCAGGGTGTTGAGCGACGTGAACGAGCGCAGGGCGCTGTTGCCAATCCGGCGGATGCTGAGCTTGTCCTGCACGAGGCGGCGGACATAGGGTTGTAGGGCCGGGATCAGCTGAAAGTCTGGGTTGAGCCGGTTGCCCAGGCTGTTGAGGATGATCATGGTCCGGATCAACATCGCAAAGTCGGAGGGAAGGCGGATGTGGTGCATGAACGAGATCGACAGGACTTGGCCCATGATCTCGGTGGCGTCCATCTGCTGCAGCGGGAGCCCCAAGTAGCGGACCAACATGCGGTTTAGGTCGCGTTCCAGTTCGCGGATGTTGGTGGCGCGGGTGATGATGCCCATGCGGACCATGACGGTCACCAGCTGCTCGGTGTTCTGCGTGATCACGGCGACGAGCATGTCGCCCAGGTCTTCGCGCATGCGCGGTGTGAGGAACCCGACCATGCCAAAGTCGAGCAGCGCGATCCGGTTGCCGCACGCCATGATGTTGGCGGGATGAGGGTCGGCGTGGAAGCATCCATCCTCAAAGACCTGGCGCAGGTAGAACTGGATCCCGATCTCGGCGATGGCGCGCAGGTCATAGCCCTCCGCTCGCAGGCGATCGAGCTGTGTGAGAGGGATGCCGTCGATCTCTTCCATGACGATCACGCGCCGCGTGGTGTACTCCCAGAGCACCTTGGGGATGCGGAGGTTGGCGTCCTGGGCGTAGGCGTGGTAGAAGCGATCGATGTTCTGCGCCTCCGTCGTATAGTCCATCTCGTTGCGGAGGGCGTAGCCCAGCTCTTCGATGTTCTCGACCAGGTTATAGTTGCGCACCACCTCGGATCGCCGCTCCAGGAACTGGGCCTGGCGCGTCAAGAGGTCGAGATCCGAGCGGACGACCTGCTCGATGCCCGGACGCTGGACCTTGACGACCACACGGGTGCCGTCGGGCAGGATCGCGCGGTGTACCTGCCCGATCGAGGCGGCGGCGATAGGCGTGGGATCGAAAAGGTCAAAGATCTCGTCCGGCGGTCGCCCGAGCTCAGACTGAATCACGTCAACTGCGTCCTCGTAGGGAAAAGGGGGCGCAGCGTCGAGCAGCTTGGCGAGTTCCTCGACATAGCCGGCAGGCAGGAGGTCCCCGCGCCCGCTCAGGAGCTGACCGAGCTTGATATAGGTCGGCCCGAGGTCCTCGAGGGTGTGCCGGACGCGTTCGGGCATGGACATCCGTTCCACGCGTGCGTCGAGGCGCTCGGCGCGACGCCGCAGTCCACGCGGCAGGAACCGTCCAAGCTCGGTCTGATCGAGCAGCATGCCCAACCCGTTGCGCACCAGGATCTCGGAGATGTGGCGCAGGCGGTTGAGTTCTCGGATCTGTCTGCCGATCTGCAGGTTGAGGATGTTCACGCGTCCTCCGTAGTTGCGTGGCCCGCTCCTGCACTGGAGGGGCGGGCGCGCCCGACTGTCCCGATTATACTACAATTTGCCATGGTCGCCACTTGCCGGTCCCTTGGGATAGCGCAGCAATCGGGCGCTATCCGCGGGGGCGGGGAAAAAGGGATCCTTTCGAGGGGGTGCCCCTCGAGCTCCCCG
>JAFGIE010000057.1 GCA_016929775.1 Anaerolineae bacterium | reverse complement strand
TACTACGAACGCAGGAGCGGTGCTCCTGGGCAGCCGGATTGACCAGTTGCCCTCACGTGCGTTCTGGGGTACACTCTGGGCATGCTACAGTGCACTCGTACGCCCACCGTGCGGCGCACGCGCCGACCGATCCGATTGGCCCGCATACGGGCCCTCGCCCTGGCGGGCCTGTTCCTCGCCGTCGCCAGCGCTGCGTGCGCGCGGCCCACGGAGGCGCCGACGCCCACGCCTGCTCCGACGTCGACGGGGACCACGGCGCCCGCTCCTGCGCCCACACAGACGCCAACCCTCGCGCCGACGGCGGCGCCCGCGACCCCGACTGCCTCGCCAACGGCAACGCCGACGCCTGCGCCCGCGACCCCGACTGCGTCCCCGGCGGCAACGCCGCCCGCAACGCCGCCCGCAACGTCGACGCCGGCGCCTTGTGAGGGATGGATCGCGCTCGGCGCCTGGTTGGACGGCAACTGGGATATCTATGCGATCGACGCGCAGAGCGGCGCGTGGACGCGGCTGACGTCCGATCCGGCGGAGGATCGCGATGCGGCGTTCTCGCCGGCGGGCGACGCGCTCGCGTTCGCTTCGCGGCGCGGCGGGCAGTGGGATCTGTACCTGCGGTCGCCTGCAGGGGTGTTGGCGCGGCTGACCGAGACGCGCGCCTACGATGGGGCGCCGTCGTGGTCGCCGGACGGAACGCAGCTCGCCTACGAGAGCATGGCGGGTGGGAACATGGACGTCTGGCTGCTCGACCTGGCGTCTGGCGCGCGGACCAACCTGACCGCAGAGAGCCCGCACGCCGAGGCCCATCCGGCGTTCTCGCCCGATGGGACGCAGGTCGCGTTCACCTCGTGGCGCTATGGCGACGCGGACCTGTTCGCCCTCGACCTGGCGAGCGGCGAGGTGCGCCAGCTGACCTCTGCCCCGATCGACGAAGAGCTGGTCGGCTGGCACGCGGACGGGACGCTGCTGTATGCCGTCCTCGACGGGGAAGCGGAGGACATCTATGCGCGCAAGGCGGACGATGACCCAGCCTCGCCCGGGGCGCGCCTGACGCGCTGGTCGGTGGTGGGGAGCGCAGCGCGCGCGCCCGATGGGTCCTGGTTGGCCTACCTGTTGCGCTATGCGTACGGCGCGCGGCTGCTCGTCCAGCGGACCGGAGGCGACCTTGCGCTGCCGGCGCGCCTGACCGAGCCGCTCACGCTCGCCGGGCCCCTTTCGTGGGCGGCGAGCCGGGAGGGGTGGGTGGCGTCGGCGGGAGAACCGGTGGTGCTGTACGTCGAAGAGACGCACCCGGGAGAGGGGGCGCCCTATGACCTGGTGCCGCTCGAGGGCGTCGACGTCGGCAATCCCTGGCTCAGCGACCGGGTGGACGACGCGTTCCGGGCGATGCGCGCGCGCGTGCGCGAGGAGAGCGGGCGCGACTTTTTGGCCCAACTCAGCGACGCGTGGCGGGCAGTGAGCTATTACAGCAGCGGGTCGTCGTACACGAGCTGGCACAAGGCTGGGCGCGCGATCGATACCTTGTTGGACCTGCTCTCGCCCGACCGGCGGGAGCGCTGGCTGGAGGTCGTGCTGGAGCGGCGGGGCGGCGAGGTCTACTGGCGGCTCTACCTGCGCTGCGCTGCGCAGGACGGAAGCCAGGGGGCGCCGCTCAGGACGCGCCCGTGGGACGTGACCGCCGACGCGCGGCGCAATGGCCTTGGCGGGCGGCGCAAGGCGCTGCCGAGCGGCTACTATGTGGACCTGACCGACCTGATGGCGGAGTACGGGTGGCTGCCGATCGCGTCGCACGACCATCCGGACTTTCACTGGCACACGAACCTGGTGGCCCTCGAGTACTGGCACTTTCAAAAGACCGATGGGCTGCCGTGGTACGAGGCGATGCTCGAGCTGTTCCCGCCGGAGGTGGTGGCCCTGCACCACAGCTGGACCGTGCAGCAGCTGCGGGGCACCCCGGCGTGGCTGGCGTGGGTCAAGGGCGTGCCCATGCCGCCTGCGGAAACGCGCGCCCTGAGCCGCATCGCGCCGTAAGGCAACGCGGGATCGCCCTGCCGGCGCCGCTGTGAACGGATCGGCCCACCGCATCGACGCCCACCATCCACCAGGAGAGGACCACAGATGAGAGAAGCAGTGATCGTGTCCGCCGTGCGCACGGCGGTAGGGAAGGCAAAGCGCGGCACGCTGGTCGACGTGCGGCCTGACGACATGGCTGCCGTAGCGATCCAGGAGGCGCTGCGCCGCGCGCCGGCGATCGAGGCGAGCGAGGTGGAGGATGTGATCGTCGGCTGCTCCTTCCCCGAGGGCGCGCAAGGCATGAACGTGGCGCGCATCGCGCTCCTCCGCGCGGGCCTACCGGTCAGCGTGCCCGGACAGACGGTCAACCGTTCCTGTGCGTCGGGATTGCAGAGCATTGCCATGGCGGTCGAGCGGATCCGGGCGGGATGGGGGACGTGCATGGTTGCCGGCGGCACCGAGTCGATGAGCATGGTGCCCATGGGCGGCGAGACGTACGCGCCGAACCCCTGGCTGTTGGCGCATCAGCCACAGGCTTACCTCAGCATGGGCGAGACAGCGGAGAACGTGGCGCGCGTCTACGGCATCGGGCGCGAGGAACAGGACGCGTTCGGCTATCGCAGCCACAAGCGCGCCATCGCGGCGCAGGATGCGGGCGCGTTCGCCGACCAGATCGTGCCGCTCCAGGTCGAGCAAGTCGTGGAATCGGATGGCGAGAGGGTGACGCGCACGGTGCTTTTTGACGCCGACGAGGGTCCGCGGCGCAACACGTCGCTCGAAGCCATGTCCAAGCTGCGCCCGGCGTTCGTCGAGGGCGGCACGGTGACGGCGGGCAATGCCTCGCAGATGTCGGACGGCGCGGCGGCGGTGGTGGTCATGTCACGCGAGCGCGCCGCAGCGCTGGGGCTGAAGCCGCTGGCGCGCTTTGTGGGGTATGCCGTGGGCGGCGTCCCGCCCGAGGTGATGGGCATCGGGCCCACGGTTGCGGTGCCCCGGGTGCTGGCGCAGACCGGGCTTTCGCTGGACGAGATCGGCCTGATCGAGCTGAACGAGGCCTTTGCCTCGCAGGCGATCGTCGTGATGCGGACCTTGGGCCTGGACCCCGAGATCACCAACGTCAACGGGGGCGCGATCGCGCTTGGGCACCCCTTGGGCTGCACCGGGACCAAGCTGACGGTGCAGATGCTGTACGAGATGCAGCGCCGCGACGTGCAGTTCGGGCTGGTGACGATGTGCATCGGCGGCGGCATGGGCGCAGCCGCGATTCTGGAGCGGATCGGGTAGGCGAACGGCTGCAAGGGGGGCGTGCACGCCAGCGCTCCGAGGTCATCGAGCGGATCCGCTCGGGACCTCGGAGCGCCGCGTTATCCCACCAGGAGGGTCAGTGCGACAGCTCTTCTGCGCGCTCGACCAGGGCGATCCACTCGGCGACCTCGGCGTCGAGCGATGGCTCCCACTCTAGGTCGCGCCGCGCGCGCGCTGCGATGTCGCGCACGTCGGACAGGCTGCCATCCTGGGCCCAGTAGCTGCCGCGCAGGATCTCGGCGTACTCGGCGACGGCTGCGGTGAGCCGAAAGCTGGGCGAGGCTTGGTCGAAGGTCGGGTGCAGGTCGTCGCGCCAGGCATCGCGCTGCACCTCGTGCACGTAGCCGCTGTCCGGGTCCTGGTAGCGGACGCGGACGGTGAGGACGTATCCCATCGCCTCCTCGCCGTCGGGGTCGCGCTGGAACTTGACCTCGTAGAGGGCGGTGACGTGGTGCCCGACGCCTACCTCACCGGCGTCGACGGCGTCGTTGCGGAAATCCTGGTCGGCGACGGCGCGGTTCTCGTAGCCGAGCAGGCGATAGCGGCTCACGACGGCGGGGTTGAACTCGACCTGGATCTTGGCGTCGCGGGCGATGACTTGCAGGGTGCCGGTCAATTCCTCGACAAAGATCCGGCGCGCCTCGCTCTCGGTGTCGACGTAGGCATAGTTGCCATTGCCCTTGTCGGCGAGCTGCTCCATCAGCACGTCGTTATAGTTGCCCAGCCCGAAACCCACCGTGGAGAGGGCGATCTCGCGACCGGCGTACTCGCCGATCACGTCCAAGATCGCGTCGGCGCCGGTCTCGCCTACGTTGGCGACGCCGTCGGAGCAGAGGATCACGCGGTTGATCGTCCCCTCGCGGAAGGAGCGGTTGGCCATGCGATAGCCCTCGCGCAGCCCTGCTTCGGCGTAGGTCGATCCGCCGGTGCGCAGGCGGTCGATCGCGCGCAGGACCTCGCCGCGCTCGCTGGCATAGGTGGGCTGGAGGATCACGCGCGCAGTGTCGCCGTAGGCGACGATGCCCACGCTGTCCGAGGGGCGCAGTTCGTCGACGAGCAGGCGCAGGGCGCGCTTGACCAGTTCCAGGCGGTTCTCGCGCTCCATCGACCCAGACACGTCGACGACAAAGGTCAGGGTGGCGTCCTTGCGGTCCTCGTCGTGGATCCGCCGTCCCTGGATGCCGATGCGGATCAGGTGATAGGCCTCGGTCTCGCCAAAGGGCGCGGGCGCGCCCTCGACGTGGATCGCAAAGGCCCTGGTCCCCTCCTCCGGCCCACGGTACGTGGGGTCAAAGTAGTTGACGAACTCTTCGACGCGCACGGCGTCCTGGGGCGGCAGGTGTCCCTCTTTAATGTAGCGGCGGGCGATGGTGTAGGAAGCGGTGTCGACGTCCATCGCAAAGGTGGAGAGCGGGTCATCCTCGACGTCGATGAAGGGGTTGACGCCATAGTGCTCGAAAAACATGCTGTCGTAGGGCTCGTCGTTGGGCAGCTCCTCGCCGCCGTAGACGGGGACGACGGGCACGTTCCCGGGCGACGCCGTAGCCATCGGGAGCGGCGTTGCCGTCGGGCGCGGGCGGGCCTCGCCCTGCACGATCCGCGTGACCACGACCTCTTTCTCGACCTCCCGGGTGACCACCCTCTCCACGAGGGGCTCTTGCTGGGCAGGCTGAGACGTGGGCGGACGCGCGGCGACGCCGCACGCGCAGCCCCCGATGAGCAGTGTGCTGATGGCGATGGCGATCGCGATGCTCCTGGCTTTCATCTTGGCTCCTCCTGTGTGCGTGCATGGCACGGGCTGGCTTGCTTACTTGATCGTTACATGCGCCCGCGGGGCGTTTTGTTCACGCTCGGCTAGCTTGACCGTGCTGCGTCCCGCGCCTATAATGGGCGGCGAGCCTATCTCTCTGTAGGGCAAGGGCAGTCGGGACAACCATCGGCGGGAGGAGCGAGCGTGCAGGCGATCGAGACCAGAAGGCTGACGATCCGGAACTTTGGCGCCGAGGACTGGCGCGACCTGCACGAGATGATCGTCGCGTACCAGGCGATGGAGGTGGCGCAGTACGATGGCGCGTGGCCTACCGCAGAGGACAAGATCCGGGGCATCGCGCAGTGGTTCGCCGGCAGCGACCACTACCTCGCCGTCTGCCTGCGCGACCCGGGCACGCTGATCGGCCTGGTCGCGCGGAGCCCCAAGGAGGGGAGTGACCTCCGGGAATTCGGCTTCGGATACGTTTTCCACCCCGGGCACCATGGCCACGGGTATGCCACGGAGGCGTGCCAGGCTGTGCTCGACCACGCGTTTGACGAGCTGGGAGCAGCGCAGATCAGCACCGGGACCGCCGAGGCCAATGTGCCCTCTTGCCGCCTGCTGCGACGGTTGGGTTTCCGCGAGACGGGTCGGGGGACGGGCTCGCTGCGCAAGACGGAGGATGGGCAGCCGATCGAGTTCGTCGCGCTGTCGTTTGTCCTGACGCGCGAAGCTTGGGGTGCAGAGCGGCGACCATACCACGGGAGGCGACAGACGTGCGATCGATCGTGATCACCGGCAGCACACGCGGGATCGGGCGCGGGATGGCAGATGCCTTTCTCGCGCGGGGCTGTGCCGTAGCGATCAGTGGACGTACCGCCGATGCCGTGGATCAGGCAGTCGAGGACCTCGCGGCGCGGCACGAGAGAGCGCGGATCCTGGGCCGACCCTGTGACGTGACGCGATCCGAGCAGGTGGAGGCACTGTGGGAGGTGGCAAAGGAGCGGTTTGGGACGGTCGACATCTGGATCAACAACGCCGCGCTCACGCAGCCTTCCCTTCCCTTCTGGACGCACCCATCCAGCCGCCTCGCGGCTGTGGTCGAGACGAACCTGCTGGGCACCATGTACGGCGCCGCGGTGGCGATACAGGGCATGTTGGCGCAGGGCCACGGCGCAGTCTATACCCTCGAGGGCCTGGGCAGCGATGGGCGCAAGGCGGGACGGATGACGCTGTATGGGACGACCAAAGCCGGGATCCGGTACTTTACCGAGTCGCTGGCGCGGGAAGTGGTGGGCACGCCGGTCCTGGTCGGCGCGCTCAGCCCGGGCATGGTGGTCACCGATCTGCTGGTTGGGGAGCGAGCGCGGGAGGGCGAGGACTGGGAGCGCGCCAAGCACATCTATAACATCCTCGCCGACCGCGTCGAGACCGTGGCGCCCTGGCTTGCGGACCGGGTGCTGGCGAACGAGCGCAACGGGGTGCGCATCGCGTGGCTGACGCCCTGGAAGATCGCGGGTAGGTTCCTGAGCGCGCCTGTCCGCCGGCGCGACCTGTTTGCCGAGGACGTGTAGTCTGTGCGCAGGCACAGGAAGGAGACGAAGGAATGGACGAGCTGGTCAAGTTGGTCGCGAAAAAGACGGGCATCCCCGAGGCAACCGCCAAGACGGCTGTGGAGACGGTGCTGAATTTTCTCAAGCAAAAGCTGCCCGCGCCGATCGCCTCCCAGATCGACAAGGTGGTCTCGGGCGGCGATCTGGGCGGCCTGGGCGGTCTTCTGGGCCGGTAGGGGTGAGCGTCCGGGCGCAGTGCATCGTCTGCCGGGGAGAGCGGGTGCTCATGGTGCAGCACTGCCAGGGGGGCGTGTCGTGGTGGTGCCTGCCGGGCGGCGGGATCGAGGCAGGCGAGACGCCCGCCCAGGCTGCCCTGCGCGAGCTGGAAGAGGAGACCGGCATGCGGGGCGTGATCGTGCGGCGCACGGCAGTGGTCGATTTCGCGCCGCATGACGTGGCCTACACGTTCCTGGTGGACGTAGGCGCACAAGAGCCGCGCCTGGGGATCGACCCAGAGCTGGCGGGTGGAGACGCCGTGCTGGTGGACGTGCGGTGGATGGCGCTCCGCGATATCCCGGCGCGTGACCGGACGTTCCTGTGGGCGGCGGGCCTGCACGGCGTCGGGATGTTCCTGGACGAGATCGAGACGTGGGGCGACGCTACCCGCTATCCCCATCCCGTCGCGGCGCCGGAGGAGGGGTGTTGAGCGAGGGACAGGGTCGCAGGTACTCGGAGCGGCTGGGCCTGCTGACCCGCGCACAGCTCCAGGCGGCGCTGGACCGGTTCGACCTGGGGACTTTGGTACGGGCGGAGCCGATCTCGGCGGGCAACTTTGGACAGAACCTCTTTCTGACCAGCACGCGCGGGCAGTACGTGCTGCGCGGGGCGCCGTTTTGGCCGCACCAGTTCCCGGAGGAGCGGTTCTACACGGAGCAGCTCCACGCGCACACTCGCGCGCCGGTGCCGTGGCCCTACCGCCTCGAGCTGGGGAGCGAGGTCTTTGGGTGGAGCTATGTGGTTATGCCGCGCATGCCAGGGCTGCAGCTCAGCGATCCAGCGGTGTGGGAGGGGCTGGGCGCAGGAGACCGGCGGGGCGTGGCGCGCGCCATGGGCGATGCCCTGGCAGAGCTGCACCGGCTGACGTGGCCCCGCCCTGGGGCCTACGACCTCGATACGGACACCGTGCAGCCCTTTGACCAGCCGTATGCGGAGCGCGTTGCCAACCAGATCCGGGAATGGGTCGAGGTCGCGCGCGCCGAGTCCGATCGCACGACCGCCGCCGACGTGGCGTGGGTAGAGGAGACGATCGCCCGTTGTGAGGGGGCGCTGGGTATCCCGTTCGAGGCGTGTTTCGTGATGGGCGACTACAAGCCGGGCAACCTGGTCGTCGAGCGGGAAGCGGGCGCGTGGCGGGTGAGCGGCGTGTTTGACTATATGGGCGCCGTCATGGGCGATGGGGAGCAGGACCTGGTCCGTTCGGCGGCGTGGTTCGCCGACGAGGACCTCGCCCTGGCGCGCGCCTACGTCGACGCCTACCGCGCGCGCCGCCCGCTGCGGCAGGGATTCGCGGAGCGGTTCCCGGTCTACATGCTGCACGACCGCGCCGTGCTGTGGCAGTTCGGGCAGCGGCACGGCGTGTGGTGGGCGCCAGAGCTGTCCCTGCGCGCGTGGGCCGAGCCGTATGTGGCGCTGCCGGTCTTTTAGCGCCCGGCAAAGACGCTGTGCCGGGGGACGGGGTTCCCGTTGAGGCGCCGGAAGGACGCGATCTGCCCGGTATGGGTCAACGCATCGGATAGGGGTCCGTTGATCACGTGCCAGAAGGGGTGGTCGTCGATGCGCAGGCTCAAGAGCGCTGCCCCGTCGAGCGTGCCGATGTGCGTCCGGATCGCGTGGAGCAGCGCTAGCGCCTGGACGCGCTGTCCGGCGGGGTCGGCGGGGCGCGCGCCTGTCCCAGCGCCGACGAGGTTGCCGTGGACCCAGTTGGCGAGCCCCCACACGTGCCCGATCAGCTCGCCGATCGTCATGCAGCCCGCGCCGGGCGAGAAGGCATAGTCCGCGTCGCGCAGGCCCTGTGTGGCCCAGTAGAAACGGTAGCCGAGCCCGTCGATCAGGCGCATCACGATCCCGACTGCATCCTCGCGTGGCGGATAGTCTCCGATCGTACGATAGCGCTCTCCCATGTCATTGCTCCTCTCCATCTGTCTGACCGTCAGTCAACCGTCTCGAGGACCAGGACTGCCATCTGCCCACGCCATGGCGGCGTGAAGGGGTGCCACCTACGGAGCGTCACCTCGCCCCCGTCGATACGCGCGCCCGTGTGAGGGTCGAACCACGTGACGCGCACGCGCCGGTCGGCCTGATCGCCGAGGGTGACGTGGATGGATCTGTTCTCCTTGGGCACCAGGTAGAGATGACGCCCCTGCCCGTCGGACAGACAGTAGCCGCTCGAAGCGCCCCCGGCGACAGGAGATAGCGCGTTGTAGTCATAGTGGACCAGGAGGTCGGCGAGATGCGTGTACCACGCCAAGTGCGGCCGCTGGTCAGCGGGCAGTGCCATCGGGTCCGGAATGACCACGTTCCACGACGTGCCCTGCCAATAGTAGGTCGAATAGGCGCCGGCAAAGGCACAGGCATAGTTGCGCTCCAGACAAGCCACAGGGTCGTCATAGTCACCAGGAAAGACGACATAGGGACCGCGCTCGTAGCCGCCGTGCTCGATGTTGTGCACGGGCATGTTGGGGTGTCGCTCGCGAACTGCGCTCATGATCTCGTAGAGGTCAGAGCGCCAGCTCTGGATCGAGATCAGGTCGACCAGGTGCGGGTGCGCAGCGCAAAACGCAAAGTCGTGGACGGTGAGCAGGCGTCGGTAGGCATCGAGGCGGCGGATGCGGGCGATGCGCTCGACGATATAGGCGTGGTCGCAGCGTCCGTACCCCAGCGCCTCCTTGGACACATCCCATACGACGTTGCTGAAGGCTTGGTAGCGTGCGATCACATAGTCAAAGAAGCGATTGTCGGCCCGGCTGTGCTTCTCGGGCCACTGGACGAGCTTGTTCCAGACATAGATCATGAGGTGGGCGACGATGCCAGCTCGGCTCAGCGCGTGCACAACGCGGTCGAGATGCTGGAAATAGGCTACGTTGAGTGTGCGGTAGTCGGGCGCGTCGTTGCTGCCGCCAAAGGGATACGTCGTGGGCGCGCCGTACTCGTGCTCGGGCTGTAGGGCCCGGTCTTTCTCCCACGGCACGTCGTATGCATAGACGTTCATGATCACGTGGTTGAATCCCGCTTCCGCGATGCGGTCGATCAGTGTCTGCGTTGCCGGCATTGCCTCCGAGGAGGGTGGGTCGAGGAGGGCAAGCCAATCAGCCTCGAACGCGAAGAGCAGATAGGGCGTGCCGTCTGCGTACTGCAGCCGCTGCGGGTGTGCGGGGTCGACGGTCACGGGCCCGTGGTAGTTTGGGAGCGGCGGCATCACCTCGATCGAAGCGCGGTGTCCCGCTAGCGTTGGGAGGCTGCCATAGGTCTCGAAGGTCCAGCGGCCCGTCGACGGCGGCGAGAAGCGGATCACAAAGTGGTGCTCCCTGCCACCGCGCATGCCGTCATAGTAGCCGGGCACGCGGAGCACACTGCCGTCCGGTCCAGTAAAGGTGGCGCCACAGACCACCCCAAAGGGGTCCTCGATCCGGCCCCGTTCGCCGAGGGCAATGTCGAGTATTGTCCACTGTTCGCAGGTCAAGCCGCGTTCGGGCACGTAAGCCTCCTCGTTCGGCTGAGGTTAGCTGGTCTGGCAAGCCAACTGGCCTACCGATCATGAGCGCGGTGCGTGAGGCCCCACATGGCGTCGATCCAGGTTGCTCCCAGCAGGCGGGCAAGCCCGTCCCCCTCGATTCTACCACGCGGCGCGGGTCTGTCAAGCGATTCGGCCCCTCGCTCCGGCACGTCTGCCCTCACGGCGCCCGCCCTGGACGTACGGTCTGCGCGCGGACTAGCAGATCGTCTAGGGTGGGGACTAGATCGATGCCCGATGCGCGCCGCGCGCGTGTGTGGTACACTATACTCAAGTAAGAACAGCCAGTTGATGTAACCAGCAACCTACTTGCAGACTAGCGTATCACACTACACATGAGGAGACAGCAAATGAATCGCATCAAGTCCGTTCTGTTCACATCGGTTCTCGTTCTCGCAGTTGCACTGGGCGCCGTGCCGTCCTTTGCCGCGCCCCCTGGCCTGACCCTGGTTGACGTCGCGCTTGCCGTCAACAGCGAGGGGATGTACGCGGGCATGTTCGATACGCTGATCGCGGCGGTCGTTTCTCAGCCGGCGATCCTGTCGACGCTCAGTGGCAACGGGCAGTTCACCGTTTTTGCGCCGACGGATGATGCTTTCCTGGCGCTCGGCATCACCCCGGAGAACGTTGCCGGTGTGCCGAACCTGGCAAACATCTTGCTCTACCACGTGGCGCGCGGGCGTCGCTATGCCGAGGACGTCGTGATGTCTGAGCAGATCCGTACGCTGCAGAGGGGGTTCGTGATGCAGGATATGGGAACGCTCAAGGGCTACAGCAACACCACTTGGGTGAACATCATCGTCACCGACGTGGAAGCCGCCAACGGCATCATCCACGTGATTGACGGGGTCCTGCTCCCGTAACAACTTGCTCGAAGGGATCTCTAGCGCCCGGTGCGTTCAACGCACCGGGCGCTGTTTTGTTACTCCGGCTCCTCGAACAGTCGGGCCAAGTAGCGCTCGGGGTGGTTGAGGAAACCCCGCGTGATCCGCACGTGCTCCAGGTCCTCGTACGCCACGCGATCGATCGTCTCGCCGTCCATGCTCAGGATCGTCGCGCCAGGAAAAGCCATGACGATCGGCGAGTGGGTGGCGATGAGAAACTGCGCTTCTTGGGCGACCATCTCTTGCAGCAGGAGCAGGAAGGAGAGCTGGCGTAGGGGGGAGAGCGGGGCCTCGGGCTCGTCGAGGAGGTAAAGACCACCGGGGACAAAGCGTGCCTGGAAGAGGTCGAGAAAGCTCTCGCCGTGGGAGCGCACCTCCAGCCCGTCGCCGTAGCTGCGCTGCAGGGCGTCGAGTTCGGCCTGATAGGCGGCGCGGGCATAGAGCTGTGCGGTCCGCGAACGGTTCACGTAGGTTCGGTCGACCTCGTCGAGGTCGCGCTGCAGCTCCTCGCGCAGCTGCGCCAGCCGGTTGGCGTAACCGAAAAAGTCCTCGGCGCGGAGGTAGAAACCGCGCTTCGTGCGCGCGGACCAGGTGAGCTTGAGGTGCTTGCCCAGCTCGCGCACGGCGTCGAGCGTGCGATCGCGCTCGACCTGCTCGCTGCCGACGGCGATCGACCCGACGGCGCAGGCGATGGCTTCGAGCAGGGTGGACTTGCCGCAGCCGTTCTCGCCGACCAGGAAAGTGACCGGCGAGGTGAAGGCGATCTCGCCCAGCCCTGCGATGGCGGGCACGGTGAACGGGAAACGCCGGGGCAGCGCGTCCCCGTCCCGCAGTGCGATCGAGCGCAAGTGGATGCCCGGTCGATCCACGTTCTCCCACCCCCTTTCTACGGCACAGCCTCGCGGCGCGGTTGTGCTACGGAACTCGCTAGTTCCATCATACACGATCCAAAGCTGCAATGTCAATCCCCCTACGAGCCTGACGCACGGGGAAGGGGTCAGGCTGGAAAGCCTGATCTACGGTGTGTGCCGCTCGTCCAGATCGCGCAGTCGCTGAAGGGACATACTGGGCCCGCTCCTAGTGGCCCATTGGAAGTGGTTGCCAAGGGCGCCCAAAGCGGGTAGAATGGGGCGGGCAGGGTCGACGGGAGGAGGCGGCGTTGGGCGGCGGTACCTGGATCGGCATTGACTTTGGGACCACGAACTCGGGCGCAGCCCTGTTCGAAGGGGGCGAGGTGCACGCCTTTGCGCTCGATCCGGCAAGCCGCACTCCGACGGTCATGCGCTCGGCGCTGTACGTGACGCGCGACCACGAGCTGTACGTCGGGCAAGAGGCGATCGATCGCTACTATCGCGAGAACGTGGGCCGGCCCAGCCGCATGGTGCGCCAGCACGTCGGCGAGATCGAGATCACGCTGGGCGACGTGGGCACGGTCAAGGGCTACCCAGTAGGCCCGCAAGAGATCGTGCGCGACGTGTACGCGCTCGTCGATGCGTTGGCGCCCGGTCGCCTACTCTACTCGCTCAAGAGCGCGCTGGCGACCGGGTACGAGGGGACGACTGTTTTTGGCCAGAGCTACACGCTGGAGGAGCTGATCGCCGGCTATTTGCGTGTCGTGCGCGAGCGCGCGGAGGCGGAGATGGGGCGCCGGGTGGCAGGCGCCGTGCTCGGGCGCCCGGTGCACTTTGGCGCGGGCACAGCTGGGGACCTGCGCGCCGAACGGCGCCTGCGGCGCGCCGCCGAGATGGCGGGACTGGGCGAGGTGAGGTTCGAGCTGGAGCCGGTCGCCGCTGCCCTGTACTATGCGCGGACGATGCCAGAACCCGGGAACGTCCTGGTCTTCGACCTGGGCGGCGGCACGCTGGACATCACCGTCATGCGCGTGGGCGGGGGCGCACAAGAGGTCTATGCCAGCGGTGGGGTGAGCATCGCCGGCGACCGCTTCGACCGGCGGCTGGCGGAGGGGGTGCTGCTCGACCACTTTGGGCGCGGGTCGACGTGGGGACCGGACAACGCGCCCTTTCCCAGCCAGTACACGGATGCCCTGCTCGATTGGCAGGCCTTGCCCGAGCTGAGCCGCCCGGAGACGCTGCGCTTCCTGCGCCAAGCGCAGCAGAGCAGCAGCCATCCGCGCCAGCTCCAGGCGCTCCTCTCGCTGCTGGTCCATAACGAGGCGGCGCGCATGATCGATGCGGTCGAGCAGGCCAAGATCGCGCTCTCTACGGAGCGCTTTGCGGCGATCGTCCTGCAGGGCGAAGACATGGACATCTGGCAGCCCGTGACGCGCACCCAGTTCGAGGCGCTGATCGCCGACGAGCGCGCCCAGATCGACGCATGCCTGCTCGACACGTTGGCCCGCTCTGGGTTGAGCGCCGACGAGGTGGACGTGGTGGTGCGCACCGGCGGGTCGGCGCAGATCCCGTGCCTGGCGGACATGATCGCAGCCCGCTTTGGCGCGGACAAGGTGGTGGTGAGCGACGTGTTTGGCAGCGTCACCGCTGGCTTGGCGATCCGCGCCGCAGGCTGGGCACGGGCTTGACAGTCCGGCTCGGCTTGCAGCCTGACAGTTGGGCCGAGGTCCCGTGGGCGCGGGCAAGCCCTGTTGACACCGGGCAGGGTGTGTGCTATCCTTCGTCGCGGGGGGTGTCCGGTTGCGGTGGAGCACGAGGCCATGGACGAGGTAACTGTCTGTCCGCTCTGTGGTGAGCGGGTGAAGGGGAGGTGCCCATACTGCGGCGTGCTGCTCGGCGCGCCGACGCGGGCGCACGTCTTTCAGGACCAGGGCTGTGGCAGGGTCGTCCGCTCTGGGGTGGTGGACGGCGTGGCTTTGGCCTACGTGCGCGGCGTGGAGCTCAGCGGCGCCTACATGAGCGGGATGGACCTCTTTCACGCTGACCTGTGCGCCGCCGACCTGCGTGGGGCCGACCTGGGCGGCGCCAACCTCAACAACGCAGACCTGCGCAGCGCAGACCTGCGGGGTGCAAACCTCGCCGGAGCCGACCTGAGCGACGCCGACCTGCGCGGCGCGGACCTGCGCTGGGCCAACATGATCGCCGCCGACCTGCGTGGGGCGCGGTACAACTGGTTCACCCGGTGGCCCAGCGACGTCGATCCCCACGCGGCGGGCGCTGTAGTCGAGGAGCGCGAGTGACCGGACGAGGCACGATGAACCCCCTGCGGCGGCGCCGCTGGCGGATCTACCGGGGCTCGACCTCTGTCGCGCTCGCGTTCGGCTACAGCGACGCGATCTCGCTGGAACTGGGTGGGCTGCCATGGATAGCGCGAGGAGGATGGTGTGAAGCAGTTCGTGGTGACCACGGCGATGGGCAAGCGGCTGATCGGGAAGGGCATCGCTGCCCGCCCAGACATCCGGGCTGTGCTGCAGCAGGGCAGCCTGGTGATCATTGCCGGGACGACCAATGGCTACGTGGCGGAAGAGGTGCTGGCGGCGATCGGGCAGGGGGAGGGATTCAGCCGCGTCGGTTTCCGGCGCGGGATCACGGTCGCGCCCGGCGCCAAGGCGGCGCAAGCGGCGTTCCCGGGCGACGTCGTGATCGTCGACGGGCAGTGGCAGCGGGGCATGACGGTGGTCGACGTCGCCGATGACCTGCGCGAGGGCGACATCGTGCTCAAGGGCGCGAACGCCTACGACCTGCGCGGGCAGGCGGCCGTACAGATCGGTCACCCCAAGGGCGGCACGATCCTGGCGGCGGTGCCCGCCGTGATCGGGCGCCGTGTGCGCATGATCGTCCCGGTCGGGCTGGAAAAGCGCGTCACCGAGGACGTGAACCTGCTCGCAGCGCGCTGCAACGCGCCAGGAGGGGAGGGCCCGCGCCTGTATCCCCTGCCGGGCGAGGTCTTTACCGAGCTGGACGCGATCCGGCTGCTCACCGGCGCGGAGGCGTTCCTGCTCGCCGCGGGCGGCGTGTACGGGGCAGAGGGGGCGGCGTGGCTGGGGATCGACGGCGGCGCAGACGAGGTCGCGTCCGCCGCAGCCCTGATCCGGTCGGTCGCCGGCGAACCCCCCTGCCGGGCCTAGGTCGTGCGCGCACTGGTCGTGCCCACGCGGCGCGAGCGGGAGGCGGTCCTGCGCGCCCTGCCCGGGGCGGTCCCGGTCGCGGCGCCGCACGGACGGGCGTGGCGCGCGGGGAATTTGTTGATCGTCGAGCCGGGCATGGGACCGCAGTGCGCGGCGGCGGTCCTGCCGGCGCTGGCGCAGGCGCTGGACGGCGCAGGGAACGCGCCGCCCGGTGCGCTGTGGTTGCTGGGCTGGTGCGGGGGCCTGCAGCCTGACCTGGGCGTGGCGGACGTGGTGCTTGCGGACGCGACCCTTGCCGCAGATGCGACCGTGGCTGCGGTGACCCATCCTCCCCCTGCCGAGGTCGTCGCGTGGGCGCGGCGCGCGGCTGCAGGGCAGGGACGGCGGTTGGTCGTGGGCCCGGTGCTCACCTCGCCGGTCGTGCTGGCTACCGCGGCGCACAAGCGCGCTGCGGCGCGCACGGGCGCGGTTGCGGTCGAGATGGAGGCGGGCCCACTGGCGGCGTGGGCGGCTGCGCACGGGGCGCCCTTTGTCCACCTGCGCGTGGTGCTCGACCCAGCCCCGTCGGACCTCCCCACGCACGAGCTGCGCCGCGGTCGGAAGGGGGCGGGGCAAGAGGGCGACGCGCTGCTCCGCCGCGCGCTGCTGCGCCCGCGCGCGTGGCCCGCCGTGTGGCGCTTGCTGCGCCAGGTCCGGGTCGCGGGGCGCGCGATCGCGACGCTTGCGGCCGCAGCGGTGGCGCCGGATGGCCCGCTGTCGATCGGGAGCTGAGCGTGGAAGCGTGGTTCCGGTTCTACGCACAACTGAACGACTTTTTGCCGCACCACCTGCGCCAGCGGGACGTGCGATACGCGTTCCACGGCGCGCCGGCGGTCAAGGACGCGATCGAAGCGCTGGGCGTGCCGCACGTCCAAGTCGACCTGATCGTCAGCGAGGGCGCGCCGGTTGGGTTCGACCATCCCCTGCGCGCGGGCGCGCGGATCGCCGTCTACCCTGCGTTCCGGCAGATCGACCTCGATCCCCTGCTGCGCGTCGGCCCTCCTCCGATGGCGCAGCCCGCCTTTGTGCTCGACGTCCACCTGGGCAAGCTCGCCCGCTTGCTGCGCATGCTCGGCTTGGACGCGCGCTATCGCAACGACTATGGCGACGAAGAGCTGGTCGCGATCGCGGAGCGGGAGGACCGCACGCTCCTGACTCGGGACCGGGGGCTGCTGAAGCGGGGGGCGCTGACGCGCGGGTACTGGGTGCGATCGACGGCGCCGCTGGCGCAGGCGCGCGAGGTGGTGCGGCGCTACGACTTACGCGCGCAGGTGCGGCCTTTTACGCGCTGCGTGCGCTGCAATGGGCGCCTGGTACGCGTGGATCGCGAGGCGGTGCGCGATCGCGTGCCGCCTCGCACGGCGGCGTGGTGCGACGCGTACTATCGCTGCGAGGCATGCGGGCAGGTGTACTGGCGCGGCACGCACGTCGAGCGCATGCGGCGGGTCGTGGCGTGGATCTTGGAGCCCAGGCCCGGCACAGAGCGCCGGATGGCAGGAAGTGCGGGGCAGGAGGAGGCGCGTGGGTAGCGCGCGCATGCAGCGCGGATTCTGGGACCTCGTGTACGATCGCCTGGCGCGGTGGTACGACGCCGTGGATTGGTTGACCGGGGGGACCACGCACCGGTTGCGGCAGATCGCGCTACCGCACCTGCCGCCGCCGCCGGCGCGCATACTCGAGATCGGCTACGGGAGCGGGCGGCTGCACGTCGAGCTTGTGGAGCGCTATGCGATGGCGGGGCTGGACCGGGCGCCGGGGATGGCGCGCCTCACACGCCGGCGCCTCGTGGCAGACGGGCGCACGCCGGTGTTGTGCGTGGGCGACGCCGGCGCGCTCCCGTGGCCCGCGCGCGCGTTCGACGCCGTGATCTCGACCTTTGCCCTGAGCGCGATTCCCGATGCGGCGCGCGCGATCGACGAGATGGCGCGCGTCACGCGTCCCGGCGGGCGCGTGATCGTCGTCGACGCGGGAGAAGCGATGGACGGCAACCGCGCCGCGCGGTTGCTGGCGGCGCTGTGGTCGGCGATGGGCGACTATATGCGCGATGAACGCCCCTACATGTCCGCACGGGGGCTGCAGGTCGCGCGGCGGGACGCCGGGCCTTGGGGCTGCGTGCACGTCGTCGTCGGGACGCTGCCCGCGTGAGGGAGGAGAAGGGCTGAGCATGGACCAGGAGACGAGGGTCGTGTACTTTGAGCAGGGTGGCCCAGCGCGCACGGACGCGACGCTGCAGCTGGCGCGCCAGCGTGCCGAGGCGCTCGGGATCCGCGACGTGGTGGTTGCCTCTTACACGGGCGAGACCGGAGCGCGGGCAGTGCAGGTCTTTGCCGGTTACAACGTCGTCGTCGTGGCGGGCGTCTTTGGCTTTCGCACGCCAAACCAGGTGGCGATGCAGGCCGAACACCGCGCGGCGATCGAGGCGGGCGGGGGGCAGATCCTGCACGCAGGTCACGCATTCGGCATGCTGGGGCGCGCGGTCAACAAGCGCTTTGGCGCGATCCAGGTCGACGAGGTGATCGCCCACGTCCTGCGCCTGCTGAGCCAGGGGCTCAAGGTCGGGTGCGAGATCGCGTGCATGGCGGCGGATGCCGGGCTGATCCGAGCGGGCGAGGAAGCGATCGCGATCGGCGGGAGCGGGCGGGGCGCGGATACGGCGATCGTGCTTCGCGCCAGCAACACGCACACGTTCTACGACACCCGGATCCTAGAGGTGATCTGCAAGCCGCGAGGCTGAGTGGCGCGCGTCGCACGACGCGCCCTTTGCTTTCCTTTCCACATTTCCCCACGAGTTTCTGCACGACTTTTCCATTAGAGGCCACTGACCCCCTTGACAGTAGAACATTTGTTCTATATAATATACATGAAGGTCGATGAGGAAAAGCGTTCTAGAAAACTTTTAGAACGCGACCCAGAGAGGAGCATTCGCATGCAAGCCCTGCTCTACCGGATCTGCTTCCTCGGTGCCCGCAGGTTGGTCTTTGCCTGGCGCGGAGGCCAACGTACGCCGATCGCGGGAGCGAGTGCCGGCGACCATACGGCGCCCACGTCCGTGCGCGCGCACACCTGCGGACGGGCGCACGATTCGCCAGGCCCTGTGCTCGCGCAACCCTCTCTCCCTCAGGAAGTCGGGGCGCCAGCGCGAGGACGCACGACGTGCCGAGGAGGCAAGACGCCGTGACCCAGAGGCGCCCGATCCGGTGTACGGCAACGACGCGCCGAGGTCAGCCATGCCGCGCCTGGGCGGTCCAGGGCAGTGACCCGCCGCGCTGCGCCGCGCATGGCGGGAGCGCGCCTCCGCCGCGCGTGCTCGACGCCGGCAGCGCGGAGGCGCACTGCGCGTGCAGCGATCCGCCCGATCGCGGCGTCGATCTCGAGACCCGCATCGCCGACCTCGACCGGCGCATCGCGCGGCTGTCCGCCTACATCGACCGTATCTCGCCGGACGATCCCGACATCACGCTCCAGGACTACACACGGCTGCTCGCCCTGCACGGGCAGCTCACCAGCCGACTTGGAAGGCTCGCGCGCGATCAGCAGCAGCTGCAGGCGGGGCAGAACGCCGATCTGGCAGAGGCGATGGACGAAGCGCTCGATCTCGCCGGCGAGATCCTGGGCATCGAGGTGTAACGTGGATCGCGAACGCCTCGCCTCGGGCATCGCCCAGTGGCTGACCCAGATCGACGTCTTCTCGCGGCTGGTCACCCGGGTCCCGCTCCGCCCCTACCAGCTCGAGCCCGCACGCGCGATCCTGCGATCCGTGATCGACGGGCAAGGCCTGCAGTTCGCCGTCATGATGTGCCGACAGGCGGGCAAGAACGAGCTCAGCGCCCAGATCGAAGCCTACCTGCTCAATCTCTACCAGCGGCGTGGCGGAGGATTGGTCAAAGCCAGCCCGACCTTCAAGCCGCAGACGATCAACTCGATCCTGCGGCTCTGCGATCGCCTCCAGAACCCGTGGAGCCAGGGGCAGTACCGGAGGAGGGAGGGCTATATCGTCCAGCTCGGCAAGGCGCGCGCCTTCTTTTTCTCCGCCGAGCCACACGCCTCGGTCGTCGGCGGCACCGCGTCGGTGCTCCTCGAATGCGACGAGGCTCAGGACGTCCAAGAGGCCAAGTGGGACAAGGATTTCGAGCCGATGACCGCCAGCACCAACGCCACGCGCGTGTTCTATGGCACGGCGTGGACGTCCGACACCCTGCTCGCGGTGACCATCGCGCACCTGCGGGAGCGCGAGCGCGCCGACGGCTGCAGGCGGGTCTACACCTACGACGCCGAGCAGGTCGGCGCCGTCCTGCCCGCCTACGCGGCACACGTCAAGGCGCGCGTCGCCAAGCTGGGACGCAACCACCCCCTGATCCGGACGCAGTACTACCTTGAGACGATCGACAGCGCAGGCGGGCTCTTTGACCGGCAGCGCCGGGCTCTGATGCGCGGCGACCACGCCCGGCATACGGAGCCCATCCCCGGGCACCGCTACTGCCTCCTCGTCGACGTGGGCGGAGAAGACGAGGCAGAAGG
Source organism: Anaerolineae bacterium (assembly GCA_016929775.1). The sequence continues at coordinate 20,080 of JAFGIE010000057.1, read as the reverse complement.
CGACGTCCTCTCTCGGGTCCTGCTCGAGAACCCGCGACGCGACGCGACCGCCCTGACCGTCGTCGACGTCGATCTGGCCTCCGGCGGGCTGCCCCGCTACCGTGTCGCCGATCGCCAAGCGTGGATCGGCGTCAGGCACACCTCTCTGCAGCAACGCATCCTCGCCCTCACCCGTCACTGGCACGCCGTGTGGGTCTTGGTCGACGCAACCGGCATCGGCGCAGGGCTTGCCTCGTTCCTCGCCAAGGCGCTCGGCGAGCGGGTCGTGCCGATCGTCTTCTCGTCCAAGCTCAAGAGCGATCTCGGATGGTCGTTCGTCGGCGTGGTGGAGACCGGGCGCTACCGCGATTACGCGGACGACGACGCCCCGGTCACCCGTCAGTTCTGGTACGAGGTCGAGCGCTGCCAATACCGGGTCCGCCCAGGGCCCGCACACAGCATCTCGTGGGGCGTGTGGGACACGCCCGCCTACGACGGCGTCATCGCACACGGACACGACGACCTGATCGTCTCCGCGGCGATGTGCGCCCTCCTCGACGACTATGCATGGCCCGTCACCGGCAAGAGCGCGACCGTCGACCGCCTCGACGAGATCGCCGAGATCGACAGAGGCGGGTGGTAGGTTGCGTCGCCGTAGAGCGTCCCGGGCAACGCAGAGGGACCTGGTTCGACAGCAAGGAGCCACGCCATGAGCTGGTTGGATCGCATCGCATCGCCGAGCACCCCGAGGGACGAGGGGCGCCAAGTTTCGAGGCGCCGCACGGCACGCCCCGCTTTGGGGAGCCGCATCGCAGCACGTCTCTTGGCGCCCACTGTCGAGCATCTCGTCCACGACCGCCTCGCCGCGATCTCGGCGCGGGTCGACGACGCTGCAGGCTGGGAGAGCCACACGCAGCCCGGGCCCAGCGACCGCCCCTGGTCCGAGCGCGCCGACGACCTCGACGACGCCTTCGAAGCCTGGCGAAAGAACTTTCTCGTCCGCCGGATCGTCACCCTCGCCCGATCGTACATCATCGGCAACGGCATCACCATCGGCAGCCGAGACCCCGACGTCGCCGCCTACATCGATCGCTTCTGGCATCACCCCGAAAACCGCATCGACCAACGCCTCGCGCCGATGGTCAACGAGCTGATCCGCGCGGGGGAGGTCTTTGCGACGCTGCACACCAACTGCATCGACGGGATGTCTTACGTCCGCTTTGTGCCCGCCGCCCAGATCCGCGAGATCAGGACCGCGCCCAACGACTACGAGCTCGAGATCGAGTATGGCGAGAGGCAGACGCACAGCGCCGATCTGAAGTGGTGGACCGGCATCGGGCACCCGCTCGCGTTCGAGCCCGGACGTATGGGCGCGGAGGACGCCGCGAAGCGTTCCGACGGTGGGGCAGACGCGGCGCACCTCGAGCCTGCGAGGGGCTGGAGACCGCTCATGCTGCACCTGTGCATCAACCGCGAGATCGGCTGCACGCGCGGCGAGGGCGATCTGGGCCCGCTCCTCCCGTGGGCCAAGCGCTACACCGCGTGGCTCCAAGACCGGGTGCGCATGAACCGCGTCCGTACCCGGCAGGGCATCATGGACATCCAGATCGCCGATGACGCGATGGTCGAGCAGAAGCGGCAGCAGCTCAGCCGGCACAACCCGCTCGAAGCCGGGATCTATGTCCACGGCGCAGGCGAGGCGATCGCGATGCACTCGCTCAGCCTCGACGCAGACGACGCCGCGGCAGACGGACACGCGCTCCGACTCGCCAACGCCACCGCCGCCAACGTGGGCCTGCACTACCTGGGCGAGGGCGACACGATCAACTATGCGACCGCAAAGGAGATGGGCGAGCCGACCGCGCGCTACTATGCCGAGCGGCAGCAGAATGTCGTCGACGCACTCTGCGAGCTGGTCAGCGCCGCCTACCGCCGCTACTGCGCGCTGGGCTTCGCCCCATGGCCCGCCGACGGCGACCTGCAGATCGTCCCGTCCATCACCGAGGTCGCGCGCGCCGACAACGAGTCGCTCGCCCGCTCCGCCCACCTCGTGGTCAGGGCCCTCGCCGAGATGGCGGCGCACCACTGGATCGACGACGCCACCGCCGCCGCACTCGCCTTCAAGTTCGCGGGCGAGCCACTGAGCGAGGAACGGATCGCCGCGATCCTCGCCAACGCCGCAGCACAGGAACAGGAACAAGATCATATAGCACGCTGACGAAAGGAGGGAATACCCACACATGAACGTCAACCATCGCCCGACAGGAAGGGGCATCACCGGGCGCCTGATCCTCGCGCCACAGGATCGCGATACGCTCGACGGACACCGCATCTACCGTTGCCTCTACATCGGCGCTGGGCGCGTCCAGACCGTCAACGGGCAGCCTTCCAACTGGCTCATCCCCGCCGAGCCCCTGCAGGCGGCGGTCGCGGTGTTCGAGGGCGCGCCATCCTATCTCGGCCATCCCGAGCTATTCGGCTTTGGCTGGCGACAAGAGCCCTCGGTCCGGAACCTGGTCGGCATCTGCACCGATCCCGAGTGGGACGAGCGAGAGCGGGGCGTTGCGGGCTTGCTCCGGCTGTACGACGAGGATCCCCGTTCGCCCGGCGCCGCCATCGGCGCGCTGTACGACCAGATCCTGGAGGACCGCGCCGCAGGCAAACCCACCCCGCCGATCGGGCTCTCGGCTGTGCTCTGGCATGTATCCCACCTGGACGAGGAGATCGGGCTCCACATCACCGACGAGATCAACCAGGTGGACAGCGTCGATCACGTGTATGCCGCAGGTGCGCGCGGCTACGTTTGCGCAGCCCTGTCGCGCATGGCTGAGCGCAGCGCCGCCCAGCTCTCTCTATCCGCCGGGGGCCCAGCCCTCGGAGACTCCCTGCGCAGCCAGGGGGCAGACATCCAAGGAGGTCCAGAAATGGCGCTCGAACAATTGGCCGACCCCGTAGGGGCGGTTCGCGAACCGCCCCAGCCACAAACCATCGCAGATCCCTCGTACAGCGAGGGGGTACCCGTCACAAGCCCCGCAACGGCGGTTGGCGAACCGCCCCAAGAGGCGACCCTCGCGCAGATCAGCAACGCGCTCACCGGCATCGCCGCGCGCCTCGATCGCCTCGAGCAGGCCTCCGCGCAGGCCACAGAACGCGAGACCATCGCGGACATGGGCAACCCGCCGCGCGCCATCCGGTCGACGACGACCAGCCTGGAGCAGATCGCCGAAGCCACGCGCGCCCTGCTCGCCGGCGTCCGCCCCGAGCGGGGCGTCCGCCCACTCTCCGGCATCCGCGAGCTCTACACGATCCTGTCCGGCGACTATGAGATGAGCGGCATCTACCAGCCGGAGAACGTCTACCTCGCCAACGTGACCAGCTCTACCATGGCACAGATCGTCGCCAACGTGCTCAACAAGCGCGTCATGATCACGTTCGCCGAGTACCCGCAGTGGTGGCGCCCGATCGTCACCGTCGAGAACTTTGCCAGCCTGCAGCAGGTACGGTGGATCACGCTGGGCGGCGTGGGCGAGCTGCCCACGGTCGCCGAAGGGGCAGCCTACACCGAGCTGACCTGGGATGACCTCGGACAGCGCGACTCCTTTGTCAAGAAAGGCGGTTACCTGGGGCTGACCCTCGAGGCGATCGACAAGGACGACACGCGCAAGATCCAGGCTGCACCCCGGGCGCTCGCACAGGCTGCCTGGCTCACGCTGAGCAAGAGCGTCTCCGACATCTTTACCAGCAACAGCGGCGTCGGGCCCAGCATCTACTATGACGACGCCAACACGCGCGCCCTGTTCCACGCCTCGAACGGCAACCTGGGCACGTCGGCGCTCTCGACCTCGAGCTGGGAGTCCACGCGGATCGCCATGCGCAAGCTCACCGAGCACAACAGCGGCGAGCGGCTGGGCGCCCTCACCGCGCCGCGCTTCCTGCTCGTCCCGCCCGACCTCGAATTCACCGCGATCCAGGTCATCGCCACCGAGCACATGGCGGGCTCTGCCAACTATAACATCAACCCCGAGGCGGAGGGCGACACGCACGACATGCGCCTGCGCGCCGCGCGCGAGCGCGTGATCGTGGTCGACCTGTGGACTGACGCCAACAACTGGGCAGCGGTCGCCGATCCGCGGCTCTATCCGTCGATCGGCCTGGGCTTCCGCTTTGGCGAGACGCCCGAGATCTACTCCGTCGCCGATCCGCGCGCCGGTCTGATGTTCTCTAACGACGTCATGCCGGTCAAGGTCCGCTTTTTCTATGCCGTCGGGCCGATCGACTACCGTGGGCTCTACAAGCACAACGTCTCGTAGACCCGTTCGCGGCAACCGTTCGCAGCCGTTTGTAGTAACCGTTTGCAGTAACCGTTTGTAGTAACCGTTTGTAGTAACCGATTCATTGGTTACCCGGCCCATAGTAACCGGCTATCTGATTTTTGGTAACCGATTCGTCGATCACGAGGAGGCACACGACCATGATCCGCAAGTTCACCCACACGATCCACGTGCCGGGCACGCTGGGGGCAGACCTCGCCGTCTACTGGACGGTCCCGAGCCCCTGCACGCTGGTCCACGTCTCTGCGGTGGGCAGCAACAGCGCCGCCGGAGGGCTCTCGATCGGCACCAGCGCCGACGCCGACGGCTATCTCACCAAGTGCAGCATCGGGGTCAGCAACACGCCCGTCGAAAAGGCGTTCACCGACTTTGACGGGGCCCTGCTCACGAACCCCGGACACGAACCGCCGCACGTCTCCGACGGCGACGTGCTCGCCGTCGCGCTGGACTATGACTATAACGGAGGTGGCAGCGCCTCCGCCAGCGCCGACGTGACCATCGTCCTGACTTTCGTCGAGGGATGAGGTCGCTGCCAGGTTTCGCGGACCACCCCGCAACCGGCAGCGACCCTCCTCCCTTGGTTGGGCCGGTGGGGCGCGGTCCCTGAAGGGGTCTGCACCCCGAACCGCGCCCCCTGGCCCCGTAGGGGCACGACGAACTGTGCCCGCCAGGAGCACACCATGCCCAAAGCAGCGACTGCCGCACAGATCGAGCAGGCCCGCACGGCGCTGCAGATCAGGAACCCGATCTACCGCGCCGAGGTCTACGACGACGGCGCGATCGTGCTCTATGTCGTCGGCTTTTACGCGCCCGTACGCTATCGCGAAGCATCGCTCAGCATCCCGAGGGACGAGGCACCCCGAGACACGAAGGACAAGCCGCGATCGAGGCAAGCCAGAAAAGCGCAGACCTGACTCGAACGACCCGTGGTGCAGATGCCCGCTCCCTTCCTCCCCTGCCAGGGGAGGAAGGGAGGGGCCAAAGGAGACTACCATGCTCATGTCACACAAAGACCGCGAATGGATCGCCTGGCTGATCGTGGTCGTCGTGACCGTGATCGGCGCCCTGATCGGTGTCAAGTTCCCGATCCCCGACCCGCCGAGCGGCGACGTCGGCATCCAGGGCGTGCCCGGTGGGGTGAGCAACCTGACCGGACTGCACGTCGCCGTGCCTACCGTCGTCGGCACCGCAACGCCAGGACTGATGGTTGACTCGTCCAGCGTCTCCAACCCGATCGAGATCCGAGACAGCGCCACGCCCGTCTTTGCGATCCACGACGGTGGGACCGCCGACTTTATGGGCGCACAGATCGACCTCGACGCCGACAACGACACGTCCATCAGCGCCGATACCGACGACCAGATCGACATCGAGATCGGCGGCGCCGACGAGGTGGTCCTCACCGCCGCGCAGCTCGACCTCAACGACACGATCGTCAACCAGGACCTCAACACGGAGAACATCGGTATCCTGCCCTCGATCGCCACGGCGACCATCACGTACACGGCGGGCGCGGGCGGCAGCGGCGTGGTGGCGACGATCGGCGCCTCGGAGATATGGTTCATTCACGCGATCTATGCCCACGTCACGACGAACTGGGATGTGACGGCAGGCGACGACGCGTGGGTGCACATCGGCGACGGCGACGACGCCGACGGGTACCTGGACCTGGACGATGGCGAGCTGCAGACCGCGGACACGGAAGGCACGGGCGCGCCTGCAGGCTGGCAGGGCTTCATGTCCACCGACACGCGCGGCGCCTACTTTGCGAATGGCCTCGGCTTTGTAAAGGGCAACGACACCATCGACTGGGCGTGCGGCGCCACCGGCGACGACCTGACCGCGGGCCAACTCACCGTGTACGTGGTCTATACGCGCATCCAGTAAGGGCGGCTCGTCCCTCCGCTCCGCGGGGGGACGGATCGGGCGCGCCGACGCAGGAGCAACCGACCCTCTCGTCCCTCCGCTCCGCGGGGGGACGGGCTGGACGCACCGGCGCGAGCAACAGGTTCGTGGACGGCCCGGACGCGCCGACGCAGGAGCATCGGCGCGAGCAACCGGTTCGCGGACGGACCGGACGCGCCGACGCAGGAGCATCGGCGCGAGCAATAGGTTCGTGGACGGACCGGACAGTGAGCGCGCCGGAGAGAAGTCAAGGAGGACATCGTGAACATCCTACCACGCTACCCGATCCTACACATCGGTCTCACCGAGCTCGTCGGAAAGGACGAGCAGGTCGACCAAAACGAACTCGGCGACGCGGTCGAGGTCGACATCTCGTCCGACGGCGAAGGGCAGCCCATCTCGGGCGAGATCCTGGCGGCGATGTTCTACGCCACCGAGGAGGGCAGCGGCGCGGTCCAGGACCCGGCGGGCGAGCTCTTGATCTTTACCGCCGACCCGGGCCAGTCCGCAGGCGACGACGGCTCCGGTCTCAGCGCCGCCGAATGGCAGACCTGCATCGGTCGCATTCAAGTCACCGCCTCCGATTGGACTACCGAGGACAATGGCGGCATCGCCTACATCACCGACACGCCCATCCCAGTCCACAACCTGAGCGCCCTGTTCCTCGTGTGGTACCACACCGACGCCGACAGCCTCAACGACGCCGCAGGCGACGACGAGGTCCTCGACGTCGACCTGTGGTACCAGCGCTACAGCTAGGAGCGCACCAATGGGCCACTACTTTTGGGGACACCGCCGCCGCCTCCGCCGCGCCCGCCTCGGCGCTGCAGGGTGGCTTCTCCGTGACGACTTTGCCGACGACCGTGCGGCGGGCAGCGTCAACGGCACGCCCGCCATGCCTGGACCGGGGACGAGGACGGTTACGGATCCGGGCAACACGCTGTCTGTCACGGGCGGGGATGTCGCTATCAGCGGCGGCACGGGGCATTCCGCGCCGGCGCTGTACTATGGCGGGCATGTGCGCGCCGCCGACGCCGGGCGCGTGCTGGTGTGTGAGTTCACCGGCGCGGCGGGTGGGAACGGTCCGTTCATCGGCTGGGCGACGACACAGAATCCCCTGGTCACGGCGCATGCCGAAACGTGCTTCTACCCCCTCACCGTCGTCTCGGCGCTCCGTTGGCGGAGCAGCAACGCCGTCGTCGCCACAATCGCCGCGGCGACGAGCTATGTGCTCGCCATTGTGCTGCGCTCGAATGGGGGCTATGGCTTGATCAAGGGCGGCGCATTCGCCCACTGGACCTTGCTGTGGGCTGCGGGCAGCGGCGAGAACATGGCAACCGTCTATCCTGGGGTGACGGCGACGTCGGGGAGCAGCTGGACGCACGCCTTCTTGCGCATGCCCGACGTCCTCTGGCTCCCGACGCCCCTCGCGTACGACACGTTTGCGCGCGGCGACGGCGCGCTGGGCAGCAGTGAGGCGGCGGGACCGGACGGGCAAGCGGTCGGGGCGCGGACGTGGATCAACACGCTGGGCACGACAGAGATCGCCAGCAGCAAGGCGAGCGCATCGGCCCTCAGCGGCGGCGAGGCGATGGCGACGGTGGACGTGAGCACGGTCGATATCCTCGTGCAGGCCGATCTGGCGCGCGCCGGCGACGAGGTGGGGCTGGTGTTACGCTACGCGGACGCGCAGAACTATGTCGTCGCCTACCACGACGGGACCAACGCCAAACTCGACAAGGTTGTGGGCGGCGCGACCACGAGCGTGATCAGCGGGGCAGCGGCGTACAGCGCCAACGCCACGCTGGTCGTGGTGGCGGACGGCACGTCGTTCAGCCTGTTCTACGACGACGCCAAGATCGGCGCGACCTCCACCATCAACGACGCCGCACTCCAGACGGGCACGGCGCACGGGCTCTACAGCGCCAACACGGGCAACACGCACGACAACTTTTCCGTGATGCCGCGCGGCTCGCACGGCGAGTACGCCGACCTCGACCAGTGGAGCGGGGAGGAGCGATGAAAGCCGCTGTCCTGGCATCGACATCGCCGACCGGTAGGGGCGGTTCGCGAACCGCACCCAAGGAGCACCCATGGCCTCATCCGCCACTCTGAACACGATCCGCGACCGGATCCGAGACCAGGTCGAATCCGCGTCCGGGCAGACCGAGCCCCTGGTCGTCACTGCCTCCAGCCTGCAGCTCTCCTCCGGCACGCCCAACTATCGCGACCGTGTCGAGCTGCACCTACAGGACTCGGGCAACAGCATCTGGGCGACCGACGACATCGACGAGGCCTTGCGCACTGCCCTGCAGTTCTACTCCAGGGCCAATCCCCAGCACGCGATCGGCGCCATCACGGTCAGCACCGCAGGGCGCGAGCAGAGCCTCGCCAGCCTGACCGGCTTGCTGCGCGTAGAGAAGGTGTGGTGGGACTATGACAGCTCGGATCCTGCGCACCCGCCCAACTGGCGGCAGTTCGAGGTGTGGCCCGGCGCCGTCCTCTACATCGACGATCGCGCCGAGCCCGCCGCGACCGACGTGATCCGCGTCTGGTACACCAAGGCCCATACGATCAACGGGCTCGACGGCGCCACGTCCACGACGGTCCCCAAGGAGGACGAGGACGTCCTCGTCGCCGGCGCCGCCCACTTTGCGGCGCGCTTTCGCGCGATCGAGCTCGCCGAGCAAGCCACCGTCGATCGCGACGTCGTCGAACGCCTCGAGCGCTGGGCCGAGGAGCAGGGCAAGGCTTTCCGGTATGGCGTGCGCCAGCAGCCCCCTGCCTGGCAGCGCCGTGCCTATGGCTACGACCAAGGCGACATCGACGAGGCGGTCCGCTGGGCCCTGTACCGCTACAACGAGGTCAACCCCAACCGCGAGATCGCGTCCATCACGCTCAGCGCCGACGGGCGCGAGGTCGATATCTCTGGGGTCACCGGCTACCTCGACATCTACCGCGTGTGGTGGGACTATGACAGCGCCGACCCAGCCTACCCGCCCGAGTGGCGCGAGTTCGAGGTGTGGCCCGGCGACATCTTGTACGTCAAGGACGGCGACGAGCCACGCAGCGGTGACGTCGTCCGCGTGTGGTACACCCTGCCCCACACGATCAGCGGTCTCGACGCCGCCACTGCCACGACCGTCTCTGACCGTGACATCAACCTGATCGTCACCGGCGCGAGTGGCTTTGTCACGCAGGAACGGGTCCAGGACGAGGCGACCCGTTCCGTCCCTACCAAGCTCCGCGAGTGGGCGCAAGCACGCATCGCCGAGTTCGACGCCGGTCTGCTCCGCGTCGCGCGCCGCATCGCCGCCGACGCCTCTGGGCTCGCCTCCCTTCCCAGCCTCGACCGCTGGGACGACGGCGATGGATGGTCCTAGATGCGCAGCATAGACAGCACGCTCAGCGCCGCCCAGGACACGCTCGGCGGCAGGCCCGCCTTTTCGCTGGTCGTTGGGACCTCGCCGGACACGATCGACCTCACCTCCCGCCTGGTCGCCTACCACTATGACGAGCACGGCGAGGTCCCGGGCCAACCCTGTGTCGTGCTCGACAACAGCGACGGCGCGCTCAGCACCTTGAGCGGCAGCTATGCCTACATCAAGCACGGCGCGCGCGTCGAGCTCAAGCGCGGGCTGACCCTCTCCGGCACAGACTACCTCGCCGAGCTCCCCGCGACCTGGATCGAGGCCCTCGATTACCGCTACGCCCGTGGGCGATCCCTCCTGATCCTGACCTGCATCGACGCCTGGGGAAAGCTCCAGCGCCACCGGATCGCCTCCGATCAGTCCTGGTCGTCGACGTCCGCAACCACGATCCTCGAGTGGATCCTCGCCCAAGCGGGGCTCACGCGCGCCTCCGGATCGATGACCAGCATGAGCATCCGCTTCAAGATCACGCCCTACGAGACCCTGCTCGGCGCCCTGCAGCGATTGATGCGCATCATGCCCGAGTACTTTTACTATGGCCTCGACGGCGAGATCAAGTGGAAGGAGCTCGACCCCTCCGAGAGCAACGACTACACCTTTGGCTGGAACGCCCACCATCCCCTCGTCGGATTTGCCCGCTCCAAGGACGGCGCCGCACAGCACAACACTGTCATCGTCGCAGGCGCCGGATCCTACACCGGCTCCGCCACCGACAGCGCCGAGGTCGCCAACGTCGGCACGCGCCGTCTCACCCTCTACGACGTGTCCCTCCAATCCAACGCACAGTGCGCCGCCGCAGCGACCGCCATCCTGCGCTACTATACCACGCGCAAGCAAGAGCACGTCCTGTACTGCAAGCCCTGCCACGGGCTCGAGCTGTACGACGTCGTCACCGTCGTCGCGCCCCCCTGGGGCGGGTCCAATATCGTCGGTCGCCCGATCTCGATCGCCGAGGACTATGACGCGATCCGCGGCGCGTACGTCCAGACCATCACGCTCGGCTACCCCCAGGTCTACCGCCCCTATCCCGACTACCGGCGCATCCCCGGTCCGATCCCGGGCGACCCGCCCGTCATCGGGCCGACCTGGGACGGCAGCCAGATCCTGAACATCGACCCCGCCGCCCTCATGCCCTGCGCCGCACACGCGCTCACCGGACACACCGGGCACCTGACGGTCGACGGGCGGCTCGAGGTCGTCGGCGAACCAGCCCAGATCAGCGCTGGAAATGGCGAGGTGATCCTCGACGAGGACGGTATCGGGATCGACGCAGCTGCGGGCGTCTACGTCCCCGAGAACGACCCCATGCACGCTGTTCACTGGATCGACGACGGCACCGGCGAGACCGTCGGCTATATCTATGCCGAGACCGACGCCCACGAAAGCGACCCGCGCGGCGTGATCAACCTCTACCCGCGCGACGGCGCGTCCGAAGACGGCTATGTCTATGTCCTCTCCGATCTCAAGGTCGCCATGGACGTCCGCTTCCTCGAGCAGCTTGTCTCCGTCAAGGGAGGCGCCGACTATGAGGTCTACGCCCTGCACCCGCTGACCAGCCCGCTCACGTCTACGTCCTACGACGGCGACGCGTTCTCCGACACTGCCAAGACCAAGATCGACCTGTCCGCTGTATTCGGCGCGCCCGCCGGCATCGCCGCCGGCAGCTTTGCGCTCGCCGTTCGCGACTCCGGCGCCGCAGCCAACGACACCTATCTGATCCTGTCCCCCAACGACACAGCCGACAGCGGTCCAGCCTGCAGCCCCCCCGTCTGCGATGACCGCTGGGGCAGGGGCTCTGCCACCGTCCCATGCGACAGCGGCGGCGACGTCTACCTGCAGATCGCAGCCAGCGGCGCCAACACCTTTGACGCCTACGTCGAGCTGTGGGGCTACTACCTATAGGGGCAGGCTGGAGATCTGCCTGCTCTCACACGGAGGCACAATGGACAGACCCGCAACCATCGCGCAGCATCGCGGAGCATCCGCCGGCAAGCCGGGTGAAACCCGGCGGGAGCGAGCAGCCGACGAACTCGCCATCTCGATGATCCAGCTCGGCGACGTCTCCATCACCGCCGGGACAGCCAAGGTCGTCGTCACCGCGTGCCTCGGCACGCGCGACGGCGACGACCGCTTCACCTGGTCGCGCAAGATCCGGCTCGAGCTCTACCCCGACTCGGAGCACGACTATCCCACCGACCAGCAGGGCAGAGCGCTGCCCCATGTGCGACTCGTGCCGCCCGACTTTATGCTCGACTTGCGCGCCGCCCTGCTCGCGATCGAAGCCTACCTGCAGGGCGAGGTGGACGGGCCCGCACAAGCCCTGCCGGCGCGCGTCAGCCAAGCCCGCGCGCGCTACGAACACGCCGACCCGCGCATGGACCTCGCCTGGCGCACGCGCGACGGGCACAACAGCGCGCCTGGCTTCCAGCGCATCCCGCGCCGTGGGCGGACGACAGGGGTGCGCGGCGGCGGCGCGCGCCCGGGCAGGGGAGCAAGCGATGTCCCGTGCGAACCCAGTCCGGGGATCGCCGGTCGGTGGCGGGAGATGGAAGCGCGCACGGTGGACGATGCCTGTGACCGTTGCCTGCTGACGGGTCTGTGCCAGCAGTTCCCCGGATTCTGTAGGCTGTCCCAGATCGCCGTGGCGGCGCCGGGACCGTACGCGGACAAGAAAGACGCCGACTTGGTCCTCGAGATCGAGGCAGAGCTGCAGGCCCCGGATGAGATGCGGTGAGTGCCCCGGACTTGGCCTGCGCGCACAGCATCGACTGGCGCGCAGTCGTGGAGGACGGGCTCGAGATCCCCGTTCGCCTGCCGGCGGACACGCCAGAGGCACGCCTGATCCTTGCCGTCGTGCTGCAGGCGGTCGCCGACCGGCGCGCGCGCAGCCCGGGGCTCCGGCAAGAAGCGTGCGCCTTTCTCGAGGATGAGCGGGTGCAGGATTTGACCCAGGCGCTGTGGGGAGTCCGTACCTCGGCGTCCCTGGATGCGCGGAACGCCGCGCGCGCGATCGCCGGGTACCGGATCACGCTCGGCAAGACCGGCAGCAGTGCGTCCTGAGCGCGCGCAAGCGTCTCCGCGAGGCGGGCTATGCTTGGCGGCGACCGAGGGAGGCAGCCCAGTTGACCACGCCGTGCACCGGCTGGCTGAGGGCGCCCGCCAGTGCGCCGATCGCGATGCGCAGCGCGTGCGCCGCCGGGCTGGCGTAGGTCGAGACCACGGCGCTGGTCGGGCTCCACGTCGGGTCGGCGGGCAGCAGGTTCTGGCGCCCGAGCAGTTCGGCGACCAGGATGCCCAGTGCGATCCCGAGGATCAGGTAGACCTGCCGCTTGAGGAACGTGAACGCCGCGTACGTGTGGCGGTCGCGCAAGAAGACATAGTCGGTCAGCTTTTCCAAGGTGTGGATCCGCGTCCGGTCGTTGATCATCGTGTCGACGCTGATATCTCGCGCCAGGCGGGCGAACTGGGCCTCCTTGCCCACATCGGGGACCCGTTCGCGCCGCGCCAACCAGAACTCGAGCTGGCGATGCCATCCAGACGCCTGGATCCACAGCTCCCCGGTGGCATCGGCCTGTCGCGGCAGAAAGTGACCGTGCCTGCTCAGGTAGTGCTTGAGCTGGTTGCGATAGAGCGCTTTCTCCTTCTCGTAATAGAGCACCGCCTCCTGGTAGGCGTTGACCGGGAACTCGAGCTGGTCACCGCCGATGTGGTGTACGACCCGCGCGCCGTCCGCGTCGAGGTGCGCCGGCGCAGGCGCGGGCTGTCCTTTGCGCCACGACCTGCGGGACGGGCGCTGCAGGAAGGTGCGGGGCGGCGGCGGCGGCGCCGATCGCCACCAGTGAAAGAGGTTCAGCGTGACCAGCGCATCCAGGCACTCGATCAGGCGCTCGATCAACAGCGCGATCAGCGGCAGCGCGATCAACCAGTGGAGCATTCGGTCCTCTCCTCCCCCCCGCCGATCTCAGTCCAGACGCTGTGTCGTCAGGTCGTCTCCCGGGCGCAGTTCCTTTTCATAACTCACCGACTGCCGCTCGACGCGCATGCCTGCGCGCTCGTAGAGGCGCGTGGCGCCGGTGAGGCTGTCCGCATCTACGTCGAGCGCCACCTTGCGGGTGCCGCGCGCCCACAGGACGCCAAAGGCGTGGTGCAGCAGCGCCAGCCCGACGCCTTGGCGCCGCCACCTGCGGCGCACGCCAAAGGATGCGACGTAGGCCATGTCTGGGTCCTCGGCGGTCTTGGGGTCGCACACTGCAAGCCCGGCGATCTCGCCGGCGTTCCCACCCGTCCCGTCTTCGACTGCCAGGAACCAGAGCGAAGGGTCGTATGCCTCGGCGTGCTCGATCCAGTGCCGCCAGTCGGCGATCTCGTCCTCCACCGAGTGCTCGACGTAGCCCCAGTGGTCGCGAAAGATGTCCTGATCGGCGAGGACGAGGTCGCGCAGCCAGCCATCCGGCGATGGACCCAAGTCTGCGCACGTAGTCGCGACGATCCCCCGCGGGAACCGGGCTGCGGGCGGCGGTTCGCACATGTCGATCCGCATGCGCGAAAAGTAGCGCGTGACCCGGTAGCCATGCGCATCCAGGAAGCGCAGCGCGGGGGCGTCGACAGTCAGCCTGCGCTGCTCCAGGATCACGCGTGCGCCTGCCGGCGCCTTGGGCACCGCCTGGCGCGCGCGGTTTTCGAGCCAACGTTCGAGGTAGGCGCCGATGCCCCGTCCCAGCCACTGCGGGTGGACGTTTGCCCAGCCAAAGATCTGGACGTGCGGCTCCATATCCCACACGCCGGCATAGCCGACCATCTCCCCGTCGCGGTTCAGGAAGACGCGGAGATCGGTCTCGAGATGCATGGACGGGGACTGCCAGTCGTTGCGGAACTGCTCGGGGTTGTACTCGGGTCGCCCGATCAGCTCGAACGAGCAGGCGTTGACCAGGGCGACTGCGCCCTCTACATCGTCCAGCGTGGCGGGCCGAAACGTGAACTCACCGTCCAGCGGAAGGTCCATGCGATTTTCCTTCTGTCGTGACGCCCGCCCCCGGCGCCAGGATCGCGCGCAGCGCGGCGACGTGCGCCTTGGGCCCAGCGAGCGTGGTTTGCCCGACCGGGCTGCCGGTCACCATCTCGGCATAGGTCACTTTGCCGCCGCCCAGGTACTCGAACGCATAGCCGTGCGAGCGGAGCACCGCGTGCGCGCCGGCGATGTCCCACACATGGGCGCCCCGTCCCTCGACCGCACCGTAGACGCCGGGGTAGATCAATGTGAAGCAGATGTGCAGGGCTGCGCTGCCGATACTGCGCACCTTGCCCGGGTAGCGCGCCAGGTCCACCTGGTGGTGCACCCGCGAATAGGCCATGATGTTGGTCGTGTGGTCGGGCAGATCGCCCTCCGAGACGCCCTGCGGGGCGGGGAGAGAATCCCCCCCCACCGGCTGCCCGTTCAGCGTCGCCGGCTGCCCCACGTCCGCCAGCAGGCTCAGGTCCAGGCGGGGCGCGACAATGATCCCCGCCACGGGCTGGAGCGCCTGGTCGAGCAGCCCCACCGAGACGCACCAGCCGTGCATGCCCTGGCTGTAGACGTCGGTGCCGTCGATCGGGTCGATCGCAAAGGTGTAGGGCCGTTCGGCGTCATACGACCAGATGGTCTCCTCGCCGAGGATGTTTGTCCCCGGGTAGGCGCGCGCGATCTGCTCGCAGAGGTAGCGCTCCACGGCGCGATCCGCAGCGGTGAGCACGGATCCATCGCGCTTGCGCATGCGCTCGTCAAAGCGCATCTCGCGCTGTGCCTGAAACGCGATCTCGGCGCCCGCCCTGACGTGGAGCAGCAAGCCGGCGATCGAGTCGATCCGCAATGCTTCCCTCCAGTGGCACGCACGCCCTCTCGTTTGCACAGAGGCGCGTGTGGTACCGCCTCATGCGTCCCTTTATGGAATTATATCATCGATTTGGGTGATGTGCAAAAGCCGACAGCGCGGGGGGCGTGGCTTGCATGACACAGTGCGTCTCTGTCTCGTCGATCACGCCAAAGCCGAGCCGCTCGTACAGGCGCCGGGCGGGGTTGACGCGGAGGACGCGCAGCCGCACGGGTAGGGCTCGCACGAAGGCCCGTTCGAGGACCGTGCGGATCAGGGCAGTCCCGATCCCTTGTCCCTGCACCTCAGGGAGGAGGTAGATCTGGCTCAGCGTGACGACGTTTTCGTCCTCCTCGACGGCAAGGACGCCGACGTCGCGTCCACCGAGGACCACGACCTGGGCGGTCTCGGGCGCAAAGCGCGACCAAAAGTAGGTGCGCTGCCAACCCTCGTCCCAGCCCCAGGTCTGTGCCACGTACGGGCCCAGCGCCGCCTTGAGGAGATCGAACAGGAAGGCGCCATCCGCTCGTGTAGCCGGGCGCAGCGTCAGTTCATCCACGACGTGTACCGTCCTGTCTCACCATGGATCCAGGGCATCCGTGCCGGAATGGCCTTGGCACGGCGCCAGGCGAGCCCAGCCCGACCTTCCTGGGCCGAACCTGGGGGTGGGATGCGCCGCCCAGCGGCGCATCCCAAGTGCGGCGTCATCTGAGATGGGCTGGCGGCAGCCGCATGCCCTTATCCGCGGACCGGCGCTCGGGGGGGAACGGTCTGCCCGGTGCGGTCACTGCCTTCGCACGAGCGGCAGGTAGACCCGGCTGATCCCGCCCGTCCCGCACTCGAACCCGGCGCACAGCGTGTAGGGCTCGGCGCTTGCCGTCCCCGCCACCGCTTGGCCGATCGTGCCGCTCAGCACGTACCCGTCCGCCTCGCTCCGCCCACCTCCGCTGCCGATCACGTACCAATCGATCGCCGGCGCCCCGACCGCACTGGTCACGCTGACGGCGACCAGCGACAGGACGGCGCCGAGGAGGAGCGCCCGGCGTGTGCGGAACCCGCTCATGGTCCCTCCTCCCGGCTGCCTTCCGTCGCGATCGGCTCGGGCAGGACGACCTCTTGCAGGCGCACGTCTTCGTAGCCCCAGCGCTTGGCTACGACGTGGTAGTCGAAGGAGATGTCCGACGCGCCGCCGCCCAGCTCGCGCACCTCGAACCCATCTGCCGCCTTTGTGGCGACATAGAGTCCCTTGCAGTCGCCCAGCGGGGTCAGGAAGACGTGGTACGCTGCCTCCAGGTTGACCGTCTGGGCGTAGAGCGGCTCGATCTTGACCCACGCGCGTCCGTCACTCAGGGCGGCGGAGCCAAAGTCCTCGATCCACGCCTCCGGGCTCTGTACCGCCGAGAGGGCGCGCGCCGCGGACTCGCCCTCCACGGAGGAGAGGGTGATGATATTTCCGTCGGCGACGACGTCTCCCGCCTGCGTGATGTAGAAGCGCAGCTCGCCGGACGGGTAGTCGCCGTCATAGGCCTCGATCAGGTTGCCGTCCCAGCTCCACGCCCCGACGCCTACGCCGCGATGGTAATTGTGTCCAGCCACGCCGTACCCGTCGTTCGAGTAGCTCCGCCCGTAGACGCCGCTGGTGATCGAGCCGTTGCCGGTCGGACTCGCCTCGGCGTACACGCCGTACGCCGTGCCGGTCGTCGGACTCGCCTGGCCATACAGGCCATACACCGGACCGGAGACGTCGGCGGCATACACGTACGCGCCGATTGACTTGCCCTGGGCAGAGAGAGCCCAGCCATCGCTGTGCTCGTTGACCACGTTCAGCGCCGCGGGGTAGGTGGCGCCTTGGATCACAGCTCCCGGGCGCAGGCTGAGCGCATAGGGCGCCGCGAGGACCTCCTGGCAGCCGATCGCCACCCCGCCCACGTCCACTTGCAGCCACAGTCCCCGCCCGTCAAAGATGGTGTGCGGCACGTCAAGCGCGACGCTGAACCGTCCATCGCGCACCTCGACTCCGGCGATCGGGATCTCGGCGATCGGGGCGCTGCAGCCGCTGTCTTGGTGGAGCCGGAACACCATGTCACGCGCGCCCGTGACCGCGCTCCCACTCTCCTCGAGCACCCCCTGGTAGCTGATCCGGCTTCTCAGCAGGGGTGGGGCGCCGCCTGCCGGGCCTACCTCGGGCCCCTGGGCCGCAGCGGTGTGAACGGCCCACGCCAGAAGGAGCGCGCTCAGCGCAGCGCCCGCACAAGCCAACCACTTGGTCCACGTCTTCATTTCATACCCTCCTCATCTCGTGCCTCGTGTTGCATCCACTCGCGCGCCGTGCTCGGTCGTCACAGCGCGCGACTCACGGGTCGCTCGCCACGTGTTCGCTTTCCCAACGCGCTGCCTCCTGCGCAGCCCGCGCCGCATCCTTGTCGCGTCCCAGGGCGCCATACAGGTCTGCCAGGTACCTGTAGGCGATCCAGTCCGTCGCGTCTAGGCTCACCGCTCGCTCCAGTTCCCTCACGCCCTGGCTGACGCGTCCCCCTCGGGCTAGAGAGATGCCCAGCCCGACGTGGTACGCCGCCACGTTCGGCGCCAGCTCGGTCGCGCGCCGGTATGCTGCCTCCGCCCACGTGGTGTGCTCAGGCGCGGTTTCTCCCCACGCCATGTAGAGATCGCCCATGACCGCCCACAGGCTTGGATCGTCCGGGGCGAGCGCCAAGGCTGCACCCAACTGCTCCTCGGCGGCACGCACGTCTCCCGCCTGGAGGTGGAGCTGCGCCAGGCGAAGGCGGTACACCGGCTCCCAGGGCCACAGGCGCACTGCGCGTGCGCCTGCCGCTACGTCCCCACGCGCCAGCCCGCGCCCGCAGGCTGCGTCCGCCAGCAGGGGGCGCGCGCAGATCTGGGCGACCAGCAGGACCACTGCCGCCGCTGGGAGCAGGTAGGGAAGGAGCGCGATCGGCCGAGGCGCCGTTTCCGGCGCTGCGATCTGCGGCGCCGCTGGCGCCTGCGCCGTCGCCGTCGTCCGCGACGCTCCCGTCGTCTGCGACACCGGGCCCTCCACGACCCCGCGGCCCAAGGTTGCGATCACGCCCAGGAGCAGCCAAGAGACCGTCGCGCTGGCGGTCTGGTCAAACGAGAACTGCAGGTCGAGCAGGTGCCCGGCTGTCGCCGCGGCGAGCGCCGACCACGTGGCGCGCGCCCACAGCTTACCGGCGCCCCGCGCGCCCTGCCCGATCAGGATCCCTGCGCCCGCCAGGAGCGCAGCGTAGGCGAGGGCGCTCGCCAGGCCTCCACCCATGCACAGGTCGAGCCACAGGTTGTGCGCCCGGTCGACCACTACCTGCCGCCCCTGGTAGTAGACCAGCTGGGGAGGATAGACGCGCGCGAACACCGGCCGCATGGTCTCTGGACCGTACCCCAACCAGGGGCGCTCTGCGATCAGGGGCAGTGTGGCGCGCCAGATGGTGATCCGCGCCGCCGTCGAGCCAGCGTCGGTGCGCGCCAGTGTCGCCAGGCGGTCGAGGCCCCGAAGGTCGGCAAGCGCCGCCAGCGGCCCATCTGCCCAGTTCAGCAGCCCCAACAGGATGAGCGCCAGGACCACCGCCGCCGCCGTCGCCCAGGCGACCCTGCGGCTGCGCGTTGCGTACGCCCACGTCAGCGCGCCGACCGCCGCTGCCGCGCCCGCGCCGACCCACGCCGCGCGCGCCTGCGTCAGCCCGAGGAGCAGGACCTGTAGGCCGAAGAGCAGGCCATACGCCCAGCGCCAGCGCCGCTCGAGCAGCGCGCGCGCCGCCGTGAGCGGGGCGACCAGCACCAGGTACGACCCGAGGAAGTTGGCGCGCCCGATCGTGGACACGATCGGCGACGCCGCGTCGGTCTGCCACGCCAGGGGGTCCAAGCCGAGGGCCTGCACGAGCCCATAGGCGACCACGGGCGCGCTGCCCCAGGCCAACGCGCGCAGCAGGCGATCCACTTGGGCGCGCGTGTGCAGTCGTGTCGCGACGAACAGATAGAGGCCAAGGTAGGCAAGCGAGGTGAGCAGCCCTTGTGCGCGCTCGAACGCCCCCCACAGGCTCGCGCGCGGGTCCGTCGAGGCAAGGGTCGCCGCCGCCTGCGCGAGCCCAAACAACAGGGCGGGCGCGATCGTGAGGGACAGCCAACGGGGGTGGCGAACGCGCGCGCGCCCCCCCTCGAGAGCGCGAGCCAGCGCCAAGGGCGCCGCCAGGAGCACGAGGGCACGCAGCAGTGCCGCCTTGGGCAGTTCGAAAGCGCTGCACCCGTAGGGCTGCACGATCAGCGGGATGCACGCTGCCGCCGCCAACCACACAGCCTCCTCGATGCGCTGACGCCAACGCTCCACGGCGCGTCTCCTGTTCGTGGTCCGATCGCCAAGGCGGTTCCATGCCCATCGGGCTCACCTGCAGCGGCGTATCGAGCGCCCTGTCTGCGGTTGTCGTGTGGACGGAAGCCGGGTTCGTGGGTGGGGTGGCATTGGTCATCGCGTAGAGGCGGCCAGGGTCCCCGCAAGGCGGATGCAGGCAAACCCATTCTACCACAGAACAGGGCGATGATCAATGTTTCGTGGACAATC